>WQZW01000232.1 GCA_009780545.1 Treponema sp. | reverse complement strand
GAACATCTTCTCCGCCGAGGGAGCGGTCGCCACCCGGTACCTGTCCGACAGCAGGTTCTTCCCGATCTTCAGGTTGGTCGGATTGTCGTCCACCAGGATTATCAGTTTCTTGTCGTCGTTCATGTGCATATACCCTCCGATCCAAGCTGCATGGCAGCTTGGATTTGGAGTTTTGCAAAGCAAAACTCCACTCCGCCGGTTTGCAACCGGCGGCCCTTCCCCGCTTCGCGATTTCCTGTTACCCGTAACACTCGTCCCGCCTAATCACTTTCCCCCAAAAATCCCTCGATCGTCTTCACCGCATTGCCGAATTCGGCGAGCAAAAGCTCGTCGGACAGCCTGTCGAGCAGGGCCTTCATCCCGGCTTCGGGCGGCAAACTAGAAAGCTCCTCGATGAGGCGATCACTTTCCACCAAATCCTGCGAACGTATCGCCAGGGCAAGGTTCCGCAAGAGGGCGGGTGACGACGATTCTCCCCACGAATCCCCCCGTCGGCGGTTTTGGGTATTCCCCGCATCGACAGCAGCCTCGCTTGCGGGCAGAACCCGTTTGATGTCCGCAACCAGCGTTTCCAGTTTTGCGACAAAGGGAGCGGACTCCCGCAGGACGAACTCCAGGTCGCCCGAGGCTCCGGCTTCCTCCAGGGCAAAGGCGGCGGCCGAAATTTCCCCGGCGCCGATGCTGGCGGAGGCGCTCTTCAGGGCATGGACCTGGGTGGCAAAGGCCGGCAGGGTTTCCCGTTCGGGCGGTTTCCGTAGTACCGGAATCCGGGCGACGGCGTCCTCTACAAAAAACTTCAGCACCCGGAGATAGCCTTCCGCCGTGCCCCCGGTACCGGCAATCCCCTTGGCGACATCGACTCCCGGAATCTCCGGCAGCGAATCCGTCTCCCGAATGCCGGAAGCCTCGATCCCGGCGAATTCGGATTCTCCTTCCGGCCGACGCTTGTCTTCGGCTATCCATTTTTCCAGCATCTCGTCCAGCTTGGACACGTCGATGGGCTTGGCCAGGAAGTCGTCGAAACCCCGCTCCAGGAACATGTCCCGCATGCCGGAGACGGCGTTTGCCGTGAGGGCGACGATCACGATCTCCTTGTGGACCTCGCCCCGAAGCTCGCCCTCGGCCCGCCGGCGGCGTTCCCGGTCCCGGATCAGCTCCATCGCCTCGATTCCGTCCATCTCCGGCATCATGTGGTCCATGAAAACGATGTCGTACTCGCCGGACTTGACCAGCTCGACGGATTCCGCTCCGCCGAGGCAGGTGTCCACCGACACCCGGTAGGGGGCCAGAAGGCCCTGGGCCACCTTGAGGTTGGTGGAGATGTCGTCCACGATGAGGATGCGGGCCTCCGGGTAGACGTACCGGATGGCACCCGAGGTTTGGGAAAAGTCCCGCTGGTCCGGCTGGCCGTTCAGCACGTTGGCGATGGACAGCGAAAGCACCGGGGTGAACAGGAAACGGACGTTGGGGATGTAGGCCTCGATTCCCCAGTCCACCATCAGGGCGAGCGGGGGCTTTTTGCCGCCTGAGAACTCCTCCGCCGGCCGGTCCATCAGGGGCTTGATCCGCCCGTACAGGCCCTCGCCCGAGAAAACGTAGTACCAGGGTTCGGCGAACAGCAGCCGGGCGAACTCGGCTTCCTCCCGTGCCAGCCGGAAGGGAATCCGCATGTTCTCCAGCGACCACTGCACCGACCGGGCGCAGGAGGCCCGCCGTTCGTAGACCAACACCCGCTTGCCGGAGGCCTCCTGCACCGCGGCGAACGGTTCGTGGGAATCGATCCCCTGGGGCAGCCGGACGGTAAACGAACTTCCCTTGCCGTACTCGCTGACCACGCCGATGGAACCGCCCATCGCCTTGCACAGCCGCTTGCTGATCGGCAGCCCCAGGCCCGTTCCCTCGATCGTGCGGTTCTTCTTGGTGTCCACCTGGACGAAATCCCCGAAGAGCTTCTTCTTGTCCACCCGCTTGATCCCGTAGCCGGTGTCGCTCACCGTGATCCGCAGCCAGACCGTGTCGTCGCTCCGCTTCTCCTCGATGATGGAAACCCCGATACTTCCCCGGGAAGTGTACTTGACGGCGTTGGTCATCAGGTTCAGCAGGATCTGGCGGAGGCGCACCTCGTCCCCGATCAGGCTGTGGGGGATTCGGCTGTCGATGTTGGTGTACAGCCGGATGGGTTTTTCCGACAGCCTCATCCGGATGATGCTTACCACGTCGTTGATCAGCGAGGCCAGCAGGTACTGCGCCGGGATGATCTCCAGCTTGCCGGCCTCGATCTTGGAGAAGTCCAGCAGGTCGTTGATGATTGAAAGGAGGTTGGCCGCCGCCTGCTTGATGTCCTGGGCGTAACCCCTGGCCTCGTCCGGAAGCTCGCCCCGAAGCAGCAGCTCGGCCATTCCGGTGATGGCGTTCATCGGGGTGCGTATCTCGTGGCTCATGTTGGCCAGGAAGTCGCTCTTCGTCCGGTTGGCCGTTTCCGCCTGCTGCCGCAGCTCGACCAGCCGGGCGTTCTGCATGCGGATCTCGTCCACGATGTTGAAGACGTAGCGGCCGGTTTCGGCGACGTTGTTCTGGTAGACCACGAGCATCGCCTCGATGTCGTGCTTGGACATTTCCGACTGCTCGACCAGGGCGACCATCGCCTTGCGGGCCGCCTCGTACCGGGTGGCCAGCCGCTTCCCCCCGATGGCCGAAAGCAGTCTCCGGTTCACCGCCCGGATGGCGCTCCCGGTGATCTCCCTGAAAGCGGAGATGTTGATGTCCAGGACCTCGTTCCGGCTGAGGATGTCGAAGACCAGCGACTTCAGCTTGCTGTCGGTATAGTGGAACAGCCGCTTTGCCTTGTACGGATCGGTGGCCCCTTCCTTCAACGGCCGGCCGAAAAACACCGCTGTCAGCGTCTGGTTGTGGTGGGTAAAGAGTTCCTCGCCGTAGGTGTTGAAGCCGATCATCGGGCTTTCCGAAAAGATACGGTTGAACTCGGCGACCTTGCCCGTCTCCTCGATCTCGATGTAACGAAGGATGCAGTTGAACAGCAGGCTTCCCTGGATTCCGGGGAGAAAGTGCGATGCGTCGTCCAGGACCTCCCCGGCATGGGCGATGATGTCGTCCCGCTCCAAAAGGCAGACCTTGTTGCCGGCCTCGATGTAGCAGTAGAACTGCAGCCCGCCGCCCGGAACCACGGCCTTGGGACTGCGGGCGTACACGCTGTTCCCGAACTTCAGGCCCACCGGGTGCCGGGCGAAAACGGCGGAATTGAGTTCCTCCACGCCGGCCACCCCGATCTGCCTTGCGTAGAACTCGGCCGCCGGCTCGCCGTCTATCTCCCATGCGATGCGTTTTGCCGCCTGAACCCGGCCGATGGTGAAGCAGGTTTCGGTGGGATGGCAGTGGACGTAGTGGTTGAAGAAGAAGGGGATTTTCATCTTCAGGATGGCCACGGCAAGCCCGTTGTCGGAAAGCCGGCCGCCCAGGGCGACGTAGGTGCGGGAAAAGGTCATCTCGTCGGCCGCGGCCCCGCCGACGAAGGCCATGTTCAGGTCCCGCTCCATG
>WQZW01000231.1 GCA_009780545.1 Treponema sp. | reverse complement strand
GTTTTTGCATTCAAAACCACGGAGGACACGGAGTTTCACGGAGGGAAGAAGGAGGCGGATCGGCTGGACTTCCGACATATATCCGCGACTTCTCCAAATTTACCCCAGAATATCGAACTGAAACTCCGTGGTTGAATCTCTTCCCCAACCTAAACCGCACAAAAGCGCGGTTACTCGGCGGGGCCAAAAGCTAAATGCTGTTGCCCTGGCCTTTTCCGGACGGTTCAGCCCTTTTTCGCCCAGCCTCGGACCCTGCCCGCCGCCCAGTGGCTGGCCAGCAGGTGCAGGTGCCTGCTGCGGACCAGTTCCGGGTCCTCCAGGGATCGGCAGAAAAGGTCCTTGACATGCTTGAGGGACGACTTGTCCTGCGAGGCCGTTTCCGGAAGTTCCCGTATCCATGTTGCCAGAGGAACCGCATTGCTTTCGTTGACCAGGGCGGAAACCGCCGCATGAAGGCTTTCCGCCTGCATTGCCTCCGCCGAAGGCCGGCTTTTCTTCCTGCCGGACTTTGAACCGCCGGAGTTCGCCCGGTAGAATTCGGTTGCCGTCTCCACGGTATCGAGGCAGAGGTTTGCGGCGAGGGCCGGCTCGACCAGGAAGCGGGAGAGGGAACGGTTGAAACGGTTCTGCATGCCCAGGATCTCCGCCATGGCAAGGGCAAGCTCCTCCTTCATGTACGGGGGCGGGTCCGGGTCCTTCAGCATATCCATGAGGGCGGCAAGCGAGGCCGGCTGGCGGTAGATGCCCAGGGCCTGGGCTCCCATGATCTTCAGCCGGGGATTCCCGGTTTCCACGACGAGCTCTTCCAGTTGCGGCCTGAAGGCGGAGTCCTTGAGCCTGGCAAGGGCGATCATCGCCTCGCCCGCGAGCATGTAGTCCTCCGAGTGGATCAATTCCCGCAAAACGGGAATCGCCGGGGCGTAGCCGTGTTTGCCCAGTGCCCGCGCGGAGATGTACGCCGTGGTAAAGTGATTGTCGACGATGTCGTTGATCAACGCCCGTTCGGCGGCCTCGTCCAGGCTCTCCAGCCGGCCCAGGGCCCGAATCGATTCCAGCCGGGTGGCCAGCCTCGGCGACTTTGTCCGTTCCAAAAGGCCCTTCATCGAAAGTTGCGAGGGATTCCGGTTCAGCTCGTCCAGAAGTCGTTCCTGTTCCTGGAAATCCTGGCTGCGGTCCAGGCGGTCCAAAAGGGAGATCGCCTGCAGGTCCCGGTAGGAGAACATCACCTTGACCGCGCCGGAGAGGGGGAGGGCGCCGAGCGGGGTCAGCATGTGCTGGAAGAAGACGGCGACGCCGGTCAGCACGATGATCGCCGCAAAGAGGATCTTGAACGAGACGAAGGGGGAAAGGCCGACGAGGGCGAGGAAGTCCAACAGGAGCCCGGCAAGGAGCGAACCGCCGGCGCCGGCCGCACCGAAAACGAAAAAGTACAGGATGCCCATGTCCAGCATCCGGTCGGCGGGAACCAGGCCGAGGAAGTAGGTTTGGGCGATGCCTTCCGAACCGAGAAAGCCGAAGTTCAGCATGAAGAACATCAGGGCGAGGAAGAGAATCCCCATGGTGAGGTTTTCGATGCCGGAGCGGGGAAAAAAGACGATGGGAATCATCGTCATCAATCCTATCAACATACAGATGATGAAAAGCGGCTTTGCCCCGATCCTGTCGATGAAGAACTTTACCAAAAGGCCGATCAGCAGTTGCCCCAGCCCGCCGAAGACCGAATACAGCAGCACCATGCCGTCGTCCTGGGAGAAAACCTCGCGGGCATAGACTACGAGGAAGGTCCTGGAAACGCCGGAAACCAGGGCCACGATCATGAAGATGAACAGGAACAGCCGTATCGTGTTTTGCGAAAAGGCCTCGCGGAAAATCGCGGCCAGGGGAATGCCGGCGGCCTTGGTCCGGGGCGGTTCCGGCACCTTGCGGAGCATCAGCCCGCTGGCTATCCCGCAGACGATGCCGATCGCCATGATCACCGAGTACAGGAACAGCGGCGGCTCCCGCCCCAGGATGATCGCAATGGCGAAGCCGGAAACCATGTTCGTGGCGCTGTTGATGATCTGCACCTGGGTTATGTAGCTGCCCCGATCGGGGCCCGCGGCCAGGGAACTGATCACCGGGGTATTGCCCACCATCCCGATTCCGCGGGTAACATGGAAGATCGCCACGCCGATCATCGTCATCCCCAAAGCCAGATCCGCATTGCCGGAGCGCACCGCGAGCGGGGCCAGCACCACCGGAATCATCGCGAAGGACCGCAGCGTCCAGGCCATGCTGAAGATCGTGATGACGCTGATCTTCCGCGTCAAAAGACGGCCCAGGGGCAGGAAGAACAGCGAGACGTAGAACATGGCCGCAAGCGTTCCTATATAGGTTGACGAGGCCCCCAGCCTGATAACGTACAGCGTGATGATGCTGCCCACCAACAGGTTCCAGGAGACGGCATTGAACACATTGAAAATGTTGAACATCTCCCGAGCCTTGCCAAGGCGATGGGGCGACATACCGGGGCTTGTCATTACTTTTCAGTAAGATAGCAGGATTGCGGCCCGTTGTCAAGGATTCTGTCTTTGCCGCGGAAGCCGATACCGAAACGGAAAGGGCGTTTTGTTTGACAATGTTCCGCACATTTATTTCCGTCAACAAACGCATGGAGTTTTGCATGCAAAACTCCCAAGCCCAATCTGCCCCGCGGATTGGGCAGTCTATTTCGAAGCAAGAACATCTCCGTTTGTGCCGATAATCGAATAATGGTACGGATGGCCTTTTTCATACGCTTCAGGTCGCAGTTGCAGAGGACGAGGCCGAACCTTGTGCCCAGGATCGAGGAGATGGTGAGGCAGGCGGTGAGCGAGTCCGGGGGGAGGGTTTCCGGCAGTTCGGAGGCGACCTGCGCCCATTTCAACGAGGGATCGCCGGGATTCTGGCTGGACATGCTGCTGCTGATCGAGACCGTTTCCCGGATAGTCGCCGAGGCGGAGGCCGACCTGCAGGGCTATTCGGTTTTTCTTGCCGACGCGTTGTGGAAAACCGGCCGGCGGTTCTCGCCCCTGCTTTCCGGGTCGGTGGCAGGCGGCGGCGTGTACTTCGACAGCAGGGTCTGCCAGGCGCTGCGGCCTTACATCGCCGCCGACAGGTACGGGAGCTGGGCCGGTCAGCCGTACTTCAGGATGCGGGAGCGAAAAGTCTTCGTTTCCACGGCCCGACCCGCCTCGATAATCCCGGAAAAGCGGATCAAGATATTTCAGGAAAACGCATCCCCCCAAGTTCTGGTAACGGGGAATTACTTTGAAGGCTACAGGGACAACCTGTACCGCCGAATCGCCGCCTTTGCCGGCAGCACTCCGGGCGAGCAGGAACTGCCCCTGCTGTTCGTCCGCTTCGGTTCCGGGGGAATCAACGCCATAGCCGACGCCTGGCCGGAGTGGCTCGACGCGAAGGCGTTGCCGGAGCTTTCCGGCATGCGGGATTTTTTCTTTCGGCAGAGGCTGCGGGCGAGGCCTTCCTCCTTCGCCGTTCCCCTGGCCGACAGATTCTTCGGCCTGCTCCTGGAAACCTACCGCGCCCACATGACGGGCCTCGG
>WQZW01000230.1 GCA_009780545.1 Treponema sp. | reverse complement strand
GACGAGGAGATGGCGAAGCGGAAGCTGGTGTCGTCGCACCGGCGGGAGCAGAAGTGCCGGACGAGCGCGATAAACCGGCTGCACGGCATGTTCATGTCGCAGGGGATAACGTCGATGGTGCGCAAGGAGGCGGAACATCTCCTGAAGTGCCTGGTGCTGCACGAAGAGCGGGAACGGGTACGTCCGAGCGTTGCCGGTGCAGGCGGCCTGGGTGCTTGTCCGCAGCAAGGCCGGGGGAAGGCTGAAGGAGCGGTACGAGGAGATGACGGCAAAAAAAGGGATGAGCAAGAAGAAGGCGATAGTGGCGCCGGGCGCCGGATTGCGGAGCTGATGTACGTCCTGATGTGCGACGGAAAAAAGTACGACGCAAGGCCGCCTGCACCTGGCCGGAAGAAGCAAGGCGGGGAGGCGTTGGCCGTCAAGGCGCTGGCCGCATAGTCGGTTATCGGGCCGGGAGCTGCCGAGGGCAAAGGAACCTTCACTGGGAAGCTTCCCCGCCCTTGACATAAAACATAGGAGTGGTTCCCTAAAACAGTTTACTGGGGAATGATCCATATGCAACACAGAATCGCCACTTCGCATTCAACGACCCTGTGACTTGACACACTATAGCATAGTATGCCATGCTCTATCTACAGTTTACTGGAATGAATGGTCGGTATGTTAACAAGGCCTCCCGCAAGGGGTGTGCCACAAAATGGCGCCGTACGGTGCGGGAAAGGAGGGTACGCCCTCCTTTTTTTATGCGCAAAATGCGGAACCTGCGTTCGGGGGAGCGGAAGAAGTGGTGCAGGCCCCGTATTGCGGGCATTCGGTTCTTTGGAGAACCGGAACCCGTATCGCTACCCGCCGTCCTTCAGCCCTTCGAAGGCCGCATCTATGCTGCCGGCAACTTCCCCGAGCAGCTTGTCCCTGACGGAGTCCAGGTAGTTTTCGGTGGCTGGGCGGCCGAGGGCCGAGGTTTCGTCGTAAAAGAGCTGGTATGGCTCGACTTCGAGCGCCAGTGCGATTTTGGCGAGCATGGCGAAGGAGGGGCAGCTGACCCCGCTCTCGATCTGCCTGATGTACGAGAAGCCCATGCCGCATTTTTCCGCAAACTTTTTCTGCGAAAGCCCGCAAACCTTCCGCCATTTCTTCAGGTTCCGGACAAAAAGCCGATTCAAATCCATATGAATGTATCCTGTGAACGATCTTTTTTTTGTCATAGCGATGCTTGACATATACATATGGGTATACTATGATCGTTATAGACGAACATTTTTCCTACAATGGTAGGTATAAAGGAGCATGCGGCGGTCCGGATCGGGAACGACCCCTTCAACGGAAGGGGCGTCGCCGGGGGCACGATTCCGGTCGGCGTGTTTTCCTCGGGGCTTTCGCCTTTGCCGGCAACCTGAGGAACACTGTCCAGGTTTCCAGGTCGATGTCCTGCTTACAGTCGTCGAGGTGCGGCTTTTTTTCGAGGACGGGATTTTTCCCCGGCCTGCCGACGGGAACGGTCGTGGGCACCCCCCTGATCCGGGATTTCCTGAAGGAACCGTTTTCAAGTCGGGATCCGGCACGTATTTTATTTCTCGGTCAGGGCCGGGATTGAAATACCCGCCCCTGGGGTGGGAACAAACGGCGCGGTACCCACGGTGTATCGTAAAGAGGAGCGTTCGATATGGCAAGGATGATAATTTGCAAGGGCTGTCAAAAGGAGTATTCGCTTTCGGCAAAACGTTGCCCCAATTGCGCCACTCCCAATCCCAGGTAGCAAGTAATGAAGGTGGTCGGTTTTCTTGCGTTTGCGCTTGTCGCCTTCACTTTTTACCAGGTCTTCAGTACTCCGAGTTCGTCCCGGGCCCGGCCGGTGGCGGTTCAGACCTACAGGCTCGACACAAGGCCGGACTCACAGAAGAACTTCGAGAAGATCACCATGGGCCACCATGCGGAATTTACCCGGGCGAACCGCAACGAACTGCAGGAATCCACCGCACGGAACAACAGGATGAGGGCCCTGCGGCAGGCCGGTACCGGAACCGCCGGCAACTGGGTGGGAAAGGTCGACGACATCGGTACCAACAATGACGGCAAGGCGATATTGACGATAAGGCTCAACGAAAATACCTCCGTGGCAACCTGGAACAATGCTCTCTCCGATATCGTGGACGGTACCCTTATTCCCCCCGGAACGCCCCTGTTCAATTCCGTCGCCTCCCTGAGAAAGGGACAGACGGTGAGGTTTTCGGGAAACTTTTTTCCGGGAAACGAGCTTGACCACCTAAGAACACAGGGACTGACGGTACGGGATGCGATGCGGGACACCACGTTTCTTATGAAGTTCACCGCAGTCTCCGTGCTGCCGAACAACCCTTCCGCGACCGCCGACGTGAACCTGCGTGAAGGGCCGTCCACCGACACGCCGTCACTTGCAACCATACCGAAAGGAACCTCGGTGGTACTGCTCGGCAATGTCGATGCCCAAGGCTGGGTAAAGGTTGGACACGACGGCAAGGAAGGCTACGTGGGTAGCCGGAACCTGGGATACTAGGCGGGGCTTCCCGTCGGCAAAATTCCGAGTCCAATCCGCCTCCGACCGATTGGGCCTACATCCTGAACTCCGATCCCAGGTACACCTCCCGGACCATCTCGTTGGCGAGGATCGAGTCCCTGTCGCCCCGGGCCACGATCCGGCCGTCGGCGATGATGAAGGCCTCGGTGGTGATCTCCAGGGTGTCCCGGACGTTGTGGTCGGTTATCAGCACGCCGATGCCCTTTTGGGCCAGGTTGCGGATGATCTGCTTGATTTCGAAGACGGCGATGGGATCGATGCCGGCGAAAGGCTCGTCCAGCAACAGGAACTTCGGCTCGGTGGCCAGCGCCCGGGCGATCTCCGTCCGCCGCCTTTCCCCGCCGGAAAGCGTGTAGCCCAGCTGTTTCCGTATCCGGTCGATGCCGAACTCGCCCAGCAGCCGCTCCATCCGCTCCTTCTTGGCGGTCCTGTCGATGTCCTTGCGGCTTTCAAGGATTGCCCAGATGTTCTGCTCGACGGTGAGCTTCCTGAAGATCGAGGCCTCCTGGGGCAGGTAGGCGATGCCCATCCTCGCCCTGCGGAACATGGGCAGGGCGGCGATGTCCACCCCGTCCATGTGGACGAAGCCGGAGTTCGGGCGGTAGAAGCCCACGATCATGTAGAAGATCGTCGTCTTGCCGGCCCCGTTCGGCCCGAGGAGGCCGGCCACCTCGCCGTTGTGCATCGTGAAGTTCACCCCCCGGACCACTTCCTTCTTGCCGAAACGTTTCCATATTTCGGTAACCCCGAGGTTGTGCCGGCCGATGTTCGAGACCGACAGGAGGATGTCGTCAAGGTCGTCCTTTCGGAAAGGGCCGTCGCCTTCGGCGGTGGCCTTTACCGTGCGGAACCGCTCCCAGGCGTCCCCCGATTCCGGGCTCGGTGCCATGGGAAGGGCGCCCAACCCAAATCGGAGGGAAAAATCCGGGTCGGCGGAAGGTTCTTCGGGGCGTTCCTGTTCTTCTTCGCTCATTAGACCTCCTCGGAAATTACGCGCGGTTCTCAAAATTAATGATCCCGCAGATAAGCGACAT
>WQZW01000229.1 GCA_009780545.1 Treponema sp. | reverse complement strand
TGGGGATGGAGGCGGCTTTTGTGACGAAGCTGCCGGAGAACGAGCTGGGGCAGGCGGCGGTGAACGGCCTGCGGCAGTTCGGGGTGGACGTTTCCGGGATCGTTCGCGGGGGGCAGCGGATCGGCATTTACTTTCTGGAAAAGGGGGCCTCGCAACGGCCTTCCAAGGTGATCTATGATCGTTCCGGTTCCGCCATCGCCCTGGCCGAAGTCGGCGATTTCGACTGGCAGGCGATTTTTGCCGGTGCTTCCTGGTTCCACTTTACCGGCATAACCCCGGCCCTTTCGGATAAAGCCGCCGAGATTACGATGCAGGCATTGAAGGCGGCCAAGGCAAAGGGGATCACCGTTTCCTGCGACCTGAACTACCGGAAGAACCTCTGGTCCCAGGAGAAGGCCGGTCGGGTGATGGGGGAGCTGATGCCCCTGGTCGATTTCTGCATGGCCAACGAGGAGGATGCCGCCGAGGTTTTCGGCATTCGGGCCAAGGACAGCGATGTGGTTTTGGGGAGCTTGAGCGCGGAGGGGTATGGGGAGGTGGCCCGGGCCCTGGTTGACCGCTTCGGTTTCAAGGACGTGGCCTTTACCCTGCGGGAGTCGGCCAATGCCTCGGAAAACGGCTGGGCGGGAATGCTGTACCGCGGCGGCCGGTGCCACTTTTCCCGGAAGTATGCCCTGCGTATCGTGGACCGGGTAGGCGGCGGCGACAGTTTTGCCGCCGGCCTTATCCATTCCAGGCTCGCCGGGCTTTCCCCGGAGGAAAGTGTCGAGTTTGCCGCGGCCGCAAGCTGTCTGAAGCACTCGGTCGAGGGGGATTTCAACCAGGTTTCCCTGCAAGAGATACGCAAGCTCGTGGACGGGGACGGTTCCGGCCGGGTACAGCGTTAGCAGGCAAGTTCCATCAGGTATTCCTCGTTGAGCAGGTTGCGGTAGACCTTGACCGCCCATTCCCGCTCGTCGAAGCGTTGTCCGTTGAACCTGAAGCCCAGCTTTTCGTAGATGGCAACGGCCCCGGCGTTGCCCTTGTTCACCGCCAACAGCACCCTGCGGACCTTCCGGTTCCGCTTGATCTCTTCCAGAAGCTTTAGGAAGGCCGCCTTTCCGTAGCCTTTGCCCTGTCGGCTTTCGTCGATCATCATAATGTGTATCCAGTGGGCGTCCTCCGCCGCATCCGGCCCGTGCAGGAGGAAACCGACCGGCAGATCCCCGTCGTAAACGCCCAGGGGTTCGCTCCCGGGAAGCACCTTGGACATCGCCATGAGGAAGAGGTTGTCGGGGATGTACCGTTCCTGCTCGCCGCCGATCTTCAGTTGGCTCAATTCCCAGAAATTGTCCAGGTTGAGTGGTTTAAGAGTTATCATAATGAGGTTAATGTATACGAAAATGAGGGAGGCAGGCAATGGGTTATTAATCCCCGTTTTAGCATAATTTCAACTGTTTCATTAACAATATTATTGTGATAGATATACTTGATGATAGAAACGTTACCGGGATAATTTCGGTTTGGGATGTCGTAAAAGTCTTCTCGGAATTGAGAAATCATGCCGTAACTCTTTGACAAAAATGCCCGGCAACCCAATCTGCCTCTTGTGGGTGGGTCGTTCACAATTCCCATAACGGGACAAATGGGTTATAATGGATGGGCATGAAAAATCACTACGAACTGCTGGGTGTCAGACGGGACGCCACGGCGGGGGATATAAAGCGGGCTTTTCGGGAGCAGGCCAAGAAGCTGCATCCGGACATTGCTGGCAACGGCAAGGAGGCCGAAACCGGGATGAGGCGGCTGTTGACCGCCTACGAGGTCCTTTCCAACGAACAACGCCGCTACGAATATGACCGTGCCTATACGAGCTTTGCCCGTCATGGCGATTTCAACTACCGGGACTGGCTGCGCTCCCGGGGGGACGATGCCAGCAAGGCCAAGTTGGTCTTTTTCGAGCTGCTGCACCTGCAGGAGGACGAGGCAATCGAGATCTGGCGCGATGCCGGGGGAACGGACTTTGCCATGGAGCGATACCTTTCCCGGGGCGATTGGATGGACTGCGCCTTTATTCTTGCCGAGGAGCTGGACCGGCGCGGCTGCTGTCGGGAGGCATTCTACCTGCTGGTCCAGGTCATCCGGGAGGAACGGCGGCAGCCCTACTTCCGGCTTTTCACCGAGGACATCGAAAAGTACGTCAGGGAGATCGTCCGGCTGCGGCTGCGGGCCGATCTTGACGAGGAAGGCTGGGTGCAGAGCCTGGAAACCCTCCTCACCCTGGGCTTTCCGGCCAGGGACCGGCGTTTCTGGCTGAAGTCGCTGGAACAGGCGCTGCTCCGGTTGGGCGACCAGGCCGGTGCCCGGCAGGTCGCCGAGATGCTGGGACCGGCCGCCGGCAGAAAAAAGAGAGAGATACCGGCATGATCCGACTGAAAAACGAAAAACAGATCGCGGGGATACGAACCTCCTGCAAGATGCTTTCGGCGATGTACCGGGAGCTGATTCCCTTGGTAAAATCCGGCGTGCGTACCATCGACTTGGACCTTTGGGCCATAGACTGGATCAAGCGCGCGGGCGGCCGGCCGGCCTTTCTCGGCTACGGCGATGCCCGCAACCCCTTCCCCTCGGCTCTCTGCATCTCGATCAACGAAGAAGTCATCCACGGCATTCCCTCGAAACGAAAGCTCCAGGACGGCGACCTGGTTTCCCTGGACTGCGGCATCGAGCTTGCCGGCTTCTTCAGCGACCAGGCCGTCAGCGTCGAGGTCGGCAAGGTGAGTCCCGCCGTCCACGACCTCAACGTTACCACCCGCGAATGCCTGGACCGGGCCATCGCCGCAGTCCGGGCCGGCCATCGCCTCCGCTGCATCGCCGAGGCGGTCTCCGGCCTGGCCAAGGAACGCGGCTACGGCGTGGTCCGCGAGTACTGCGGCCACGGCGTGGGCCTGGACCTCCACGAAGACCCCCAGGTTCCCAACTACCCCCACGGCCCCAACCCCCGCATGGCCGACGGAATGGTCCTCGCCATCGAACCGATGATCAACCTTGGCACCCCGAACGTCGGCATCAAGGACGACGACTGGACCGTGGTTACCGCCGACGGCGCCGTCTCCGCCCACTGGGAACACACCGTCGCCATCGTTAACGGCAGGGCGGAAGTCCTGACCGAAGCGGTCGGGGAGTAAGTCAAATCAACAACCCCGCCATGAATGGCGGGGTATGTTGTTTAGGTAAGGTGATTTTCGGAAGATACATACCCTTTTTACGCCCTAAAGGGCGGGGTATGTACCCTCCGAATACAATCAATCGAAGAATTTTTAAAAACTACGGTTGAAGTAGGAAAAGGCCAGCAGCAGGTAAGGCCCGGGGTAAAAGGCGTGGAGTTTTGCAAGGCAAAACTCCAATTCCAAGCTGCCGCCGCAGCTTGGAACAACCGGCGGTAGTATCCGCCTTTTGCCTTTTCCCCCAAACCAATGCCCCAGAAATTTCCCTAACAATATTCCCGATCCACAAATTCACTCGTAAATCCCCGCAGCATCGCCAGGTAGTTCATCGTGAAGCGCAGCGTGTCCCCCACGGCATAGGTCGCATGGGCCTCGGTCAGATCCACG
>WQZW01000228.1 GCA_009780545.1 Treponema sp. | reverse complement strand
TCTTTTGTCAGATGCCATTACCTCTCCCTTCGGCAAGGCCGTGCCTTGCTCCTCCGGACTTATTTCGCAACAACTCCATTATCGGAAAAATATTTCCCGCAGTAAACAGTTCTCGGAAGTCTATGCCCCAAAAACCTCCCTGTCAAGCCCTTTCATTCGATACCCAAGGAAATCAATCCTCATCATGGGGGGCCAAGCTCCCCTTCGCTCCATCCCCACCGCCGTGGGGCACCCGCTATCGCGGGTATTCCGCTACCCCCGAGCGGGGGCCCTGCCCCCGCAACGCCCCCGCAGTAGCTGGGTGGAAATTTGCTCTGCAAATCTCCGAATCCATCCTCCGAAGGAGGATGGATCATCTACCCCGCAACGCCCCGCATTTACTCTGGCAACCAAGGCGTGGAGATTTGCTCCGCAAATCTCCGAATCCATCCTCCCTTGGAGGATGGATACATCACCCCAACTGAGCCAACGGAATCGCCCTCGGGCTGTTGTCCTCGCCTTCCACCTTGGCGAATTCCTCCAGCAGCTCCTTGCCTTTGCGGGAAAGCCGTTCCGGAACCCGCACCATCAGCTTGATGTACAGATTCCCCCGATGCCCGCCTGAAGGAACGCCCTCTTCCCGTATCCGCAGGATCTTTCCGTTCTGCGTTCCGGGCGGAACCTTCACCTTGATGGTTTTTCCGTCAATGCTGGAAACCTGAATCTCCGCCCCCAAAGCGGCCTGACTCAGCGAAATGGGCACGGCGCAGTACAGGTCGGAGCCCTGTCGTTCGAAGTATTCGTCCGGCCTTATCCGCACGACCACGTACAGGTCGCCCGGCGGACCGCCGTTCGGGCCGGCATCGCCATGCTTGGGAACAACAAGGTGTTTGCCGTCCTCAACTCCCGGCGGAATGGTAACCATCAGCTTCTGGCGTTTCTTGCGGAAGCCGGAGCCGCCGCATTCCGTACAGGGCTTCTCGATCACCGAGCCTTGGCCGCCGCAGGCGTGGCAGGTCGAGGCGACGGAAAAGAATCCCTGGCTGTGCCGTATCTGGCCGGCGCCGCCGCAGGTCGGGCAGGTTTTCCGGCCGGCGCCGTTTGCCGCCCCGGAACCCTTGCAGGCGGAGCAGCTTTCGTTGTGGGTAAACTGTATCTCGACCTTGGTCCCGAAAACGGCGTCCTTGAAGGCAACCTCCACGTCGTAGCGGAGGTTTGCTCCCTGCCGGGGCCCGTTGTTGCCGCCGCCGCCCCTGCGGAAACCGCTGCCGAAAATGCTTTCGAAGAGCGTTTCGGCGAAATCGCCGCCGCCGAAGGCATCTCCGAAACCGCCCCAGCTTTGTCCGCCCCCGCCGGCCATCCCGTCAACTCCGGCATGGCCGAACTGGTCGTAGGCCGATTTCTTGGTATCGTCGGAAAGGACGCTGAAGGCCTCGGCCGTTTCCTTGAAGCGTTCCTCGGCCTCCTTGTCGCCCGGATTTTTGTCCGGATGGTACTTCAGGGCAAGCTTTCGGTACGCCTTTTTGATCTCGTCCTTGGAGGCGTTCTGCTGTACGCCCAGAACTTCGTAATAGTCGCGTTTTGCCATCGTTCACCGGGGGAAACTGACTTCGGCTACTTCCTTGACGGAAGTACCCGAAGTCCGTCGGTTTCCCTACTCCCCCTTCTTCTCGTCGTCTACGACCTCGAAGTCGGCATCCTCGGCTCCCTTGCCGGAACCCATTCCGCCCCCGGAATCGCCCGACGGACCTTCCTGCCCGCCGGGTGCGGCGCCGGCATTCTGGCCCTGGCTTGCCGCCTGCTGCTTGTAAATCTCCTCGGCAATCTTGAAGGAAATCTGCTTCAGGGCCTCGGTCTTGTCCTTGATAAGCTGAAGGTCGTCGCCCTCAAGCGCCCTGCGGAGTTCGGCGATGGCCTCTTCCGCCTTGCCCTTGTCCTCGGCGGCGACCTTTTCACCCAGTTCCTTGAGGTTCTTCTCCGTGCTGTAGATCATGCTGTCGGCTTCGTTGCGAACCTCTGCCTTTTCCTTTTCCTTGCGATCCTCTTCCGCATGAAGCTCGGCTTCCTTCACCATCCGATCGATGTCGCTGTCGCTCAGTCCGCTGGAGCTTTCGATGCGGATCTTCTGCTCCTTGCCGGTTCCCAGGTCCTTGGCGCTGACATGGACTATGCCGTTGGCATCGATGTCGAAGGTAACCTCGATCTGGGGAACGCCCCTCGGGGCCGGCGGAATGCCGACCAGGTCGAAGCGGCCGAGCACCCGGTTCTGGCTGGCCATTTCACGCTCGCCCTGCAGAACCTGGATGGAAACGGCGGTCTGTCCGTCGGCCGCCGTGGAGAAAATCTGGCTTTTCTTGGTGGGAATCGTGGTGTTCCGGGTGATCAGTTTGGTCATCACGCCGCCCAGGGTTTCGATTCCCAACGAAAGCGGCGTTACGTCCAGAAGCAGCACGTCCTTGACATCGCCGCCGAGAATGCCGGCCTGGATCGCAGCACCGACGGCGACGGCCTCATCCGGGTTCACGCCCTTGTTCGGCTCCTTCCGGAAAAGGTCCTTGACGATCTGCTGCACCGCCGGAATCCTCGTGGAACCGCCGACCAGAATCACCTCGTCGATCTGTTCCGGGGTAAGGCCGGCGTCCTTGAGTGCCTTGAGGCAAGGTTCCTTGGTGCGGTCGATGAGACCGGAAACCATCTGCTCGAACTTGGCCCTGGTAAGCGATTTCTGGAGGTGCTTCGGCCCGCTCTGGTCCGCGGTAATAAAAGGAAGATTTATCTCGGTGGCCTGTTTGCCGGAAAGTTCCCGCTTGGCCTTTTCGGCCGCTTCCCGCAGACGCTGCAGGGCCATCCGGTCCTGACCGAGGTCGATTCCGGTGTCGCCCTTGAATTCGCCGATCAGCCATTCGAGGATTTTAAGGTCGAAGTCGTCGCCGCCGAGGTGGGTATCGCCGTTGGTGGACTTCACCTCGAAAACGCCGTCGCCGAGTTCGAGGATGGAGATGTCGAACGTTCCGCCTCCGAGGTCGTACACGGCGATGGTCCGTTCCTTTTTCTGCTCCTTGTTGAAGCCGAAGGCCAGCGAAGCCGCCGTGGGTTCGTTGATGATCCGCTTGACCTCGAGGCCCGCGATCTTGCCGGCATCCTTGGTCGCCTGACGCTGGGCATCGTTGAAGTACGCCGGCACGGTGATCACCGCCTCGGTAACGGTTTCGCCGAGGTAGTCCTCCGCCGTCTGCTTCATCTTCTGCAACACGAAGGCGGAAATCTCCTGCGGGGAATATTTCTTGCCGTCGATGTCCACCCGCACGTCGTCGCCCTGCTGGGTAACATGGTAGGGAACGTACTTCATTTCGCCCGCGACTTCGGAAAAGCGCCGGCCCATGAAGCGTTTGATCGAGTGGATGGTGGTTTCCGGATAGTTGACCATCTGGTTCTTGGCCGGCTCGCCGACAACCCGGTCGCCGCTGCCGGTAAAGCCCACGATCGAGGGCGTGGTTCGGTAGCCCTCGGAATTCTGGATCACCACCGGCTCCCCGCCTTCGAGAACCGACACGCACGAGTTCGTCGTGCCCAGGTCTATACCGATAATCTTTCCCATTGTATGCTCCTTCTCCTCAAAAGTTTTCTCAAGTTTGGG
>WQZW01000227.1 GCA_009780545.1 Treponema sp. | reverse complement strand
ACACGGCGATGGACGTCGAGTGGACGACCTATTCGGACAGCCTCCGCTACCTGTTCGTCCACGAGCTGACCCACGCCGTTTCGATGAACGTACGGAGCCGGCAACAGGAAAACCTGCGCCGTGTCTTCGGGGCCTTGGCCACGCCCGCGATCTTTGCCCCGATGTTTATGGTCGAGGGAGTTACGGTAAGCTTCGAAAGCCTCTCCGGTTTCGGAAGGGTCAACGATCCGCTGGCGAGGCACACGCTGCGGCAGGCGGCGCACGAGGGAAAATTCCTTTCCCCGATTCAGTCCACCGGCCTGTACGACCTCCCGCTGAACGGAGGCGGGGCGTTCTACGAGTACGGCGGCTTTTTCTCGGCCTGGCTTCAGGAAAACTACGGGATGGAACGGTACGCCGAACTTTGGCGGGGAATCGGCGGCGAAGTCCAAACTGGCATACCCTTTTCCCACCTCCTTTCGCCGTACAAAACCGGTTTCTACCATATATTCAGGGAAGTTTACGGAACGGACTTCCTGGACGCCTGGGCCCGGTTCGCCGAGTCGGCGGCCATCGACGGCATCGAGGAGAACCGGGACGAGGCGCTTCCCGGGCGGAAACGCTTCCTTGCCGAGCGGGAGCGGTTCCTGGCCTCCCTTGTCGCCCGGGGGAGTAAGATTTTCGCCCTCAACGCCGGGGAGGGAAAGGTGCACGTCCACGACACCGCGACCGGGAAGAACCGGGAAGTGGGAATCGGCGGAATCAGGTTTTCCCACTCCCTTGACGTAAGCCCGGACGGATCGAGGATGCTCGTCTCCGGCTTTCGGGTCGAGGGGGCACGGACCCTGGCCGTAACCGTGGAAATCCGTAGCTCCAACGGCCTGCCCACCGGAAGGACCTTCACGGGCCTGGGCAGGGCACGCTACTTTCGGGACGGGGTCGTGGGTCTTGTCTCCGACCTGCACGATACCCTGATCGTGTTCGAGGACGCGCGGGGGGAACGGAAAGTCCTGCTGCGGGGAAACAGGGAACTGCTCTTCTCCGGACCGCAGCCGGTGGACGAGGGAAGGATTGCGTTCGTGGCCTCCAGGAGCGGGGTTCGGGAGCTGTGGCTTTACGAATATCCCTCCGGAACCGTTTCCCGGATCGAGATTGATGCGGATGCCGAGGGCGGCGGGGACGAAACCGGAGCCGGGACGCCTTGGGAAAAGATGCGGGGCCTGGGGGTTTCCGAGGGAAGGCTGTTTTTCGCCCACGACGACGGCGACAGAATGTTCAGGCTCGGCATGGTGGACCCGGACCTGATGACCGCCGTCTTCAACGAGCGGGATTTCTCCGGCGGCGTTTTCGACCCGGTTGCCGCGGGCGGGGAAATTTACTACCGCGCGGCCTTTTCCTCCACCGACAGACTCCTGCGCTTCCCGGAAAGCCTCGCCTCGGTTTCCGGCAGAACCCGATCCCTCAGGCTCGTCCGGCTGGAAGGCCCGAACTTTACCCCCGGCACGACGTACCCGATGCCGGCAATTCCCGAGCCGCCGACCTTCGATACCTCAAGGTATTTCGGGATACGCTATATGAACCCCTTCGGCGCCTGGCTTCCGCTTCCGCTGATACGGACGCGGGGTACCGGCGACGACGCGAGGTTCTCCTTCGACGGCGCCGGCCTTATCTCGGTCATGCGGGATCCCACGAACCGCAACATCATTAACTTTACGGCCTACGGCGATTTTTTTTACCAAATGGCCAACGTGCAGAATCTGTCCTGGGAGAACCACTATCTCGGCGTTCCGCTCACGCTTTCGTTTACCGACACGGTCATACCCCTGGGAACGACGCAGTACCGGGCAACCTCGGTCGCCCTTTCGCTCGGCCCGACCTGGACCGCCGGCTCCTGGCAGATCGCCGCGGCGCTCGGGGGAAGCTATGCGAGATCCGCCCTGGACGACGGGAAAAGTTCCGCCTACGAATGGGAAAAAAGTACCGATATTTTCGCAATTTCCTCAGGGCTTGCCCTCTCCAACGTCCGGGCGAGGCCGAGCGACCTGTTCGGAACCGGAATCTTCCTGCAGCTTACGGCCGGCAACCCGGCGGACCGCTTCGAGCCCCATGCGGAGGGCCTTTTTCGGGCGGGCGCGGAATCGATGTTCCCCGTAAGGCTTTCCCTTTACGGCACCTACTCGGCCTTGGGACTGGACCTTTACGGTACCTCGCTCAGGTGGGGAACGCCGATCTTTTCCGATATCGCCCCGAACGAGTACAACCATCCTTCCGGCCTGAACCTGACCTGGCTTTCCGGCGGCGAGGCGGCAATCGGCCTTTTCTCCTGGGAAATCCAGGGCAACCTTTCGCACCTGTACTTCAGGCGGATTTTCGGCGTGCTGGCCCTGCGTAACGCGTTCTTCGACGGCGCCGGACGGACGGACGTCGAGGGCCTTGTCGTGCGGGGGAACATCCGCGCGGTCCAGTCGCTGGTCCTCACCCTTTCCACGCAGTTCACCACGCAGTTTCTCGGCGGGACGCTCCTGCGGATCGGTTTCGAACCCAGCGCATGGGGAGCCTGGAAGATCTCGAACACGGTGGCCGGGAAAGGCTCGCAGTGGCAGGTCGGGATGGGTTTCAATTTAAGGATGTGAGCCGATCCGATCCGACTTCGTCGGATCGGATTCGGGATTTTGCTTCGCAAAACTCCGTGTGTTTTCCCTTGCCGATACCATGCGGCGCCACGTTTCCTGCCCCCAACGCCCGGTCCAAACCGCCTTCGGCGGCCCGGATCGGGCGTTTTCCGTTCCCCCCGAGCGGGGCGCCGGACGATGGTGCGGCGGAACCGTGCGCATGGAAAATGCGGCCGGCGTGAGCGCAAATAAATTCCACGGTATGCGGCAAAGGCGTGAAGGCTTTAGCCTGAGCGGCGCGCGTCCCCCGTAACGCCCCGCATCAACCGGACGGCGTTTTGCCCCGCGAGACTCCCGATCCGGCACGCAGGCGAATCGCCGGGAACCTAAACGGGTCCGTATGCCGCCTTCACGGACGGGACGGTCTCCTCACCACGGCCGGCTTTACGGCCCCGCTCATCAATCCGTAACCGTACCCCTCCCATACACTACTATTGATTTCATAAGCTACCGATCATGCCATGCGACGGTCCCCCCCATGCAACATCATGCGAATACTTCAAAACCACGTTTTGTGATGACCATACCCCCCCGTAATCATCGAAACATTAAAAAACATGTCGTTTTTCAATTATAAACTTAAAGTAATCATGGCAAATTCAAAAAAAATAACCTTAAACCATGTATAAACATCCCCCCCCGTATCCGACTACCAGAACAAATAACGCCTTGTTTACATGTCTCGTCAATGGGGGGGATAAAAATTTCCAAAATTTTTCTGGACAAGTTCCATGACCTATGGTAGGATATGGGTAGGTTACGAACCTTCCTACGGAAGCCGGTTCCGGGGGGAAGGAAAGGAGCGGCCGTATGTACGGCCGTTCGTCGCTTTTATCGGGAAGAGGGAGCAGGAATGGGAAAATTGAAACTTTCGCAGACGACGCTTATCCTCGTCGGAACGGTCGGCGGCATCGCCTTCGGTTCCCTGGTCGGACCCTGGGCGGGCAACCTGAAGTTTGTCGGGGACATT
>WQZW01000226.1 GCA_009780545.1 Treponema sp. | reverse complement strand
GGCCCGGCGTCCTCCAGGTCCTGGAAATGATCGCCCGGCTCAGGAAGGAAGGCATTACCCTGCTGATCCTCACCCACGAGCTTGAGAAGGTCCTCGCCCATGCCGACCGCCTGACGATACTCCATGCCGGACGGATACGTTGCGACGGCCTTCCCGGGGAAGTCCTCGATGCGCTGGACCCGGTCTGGGGCGTGCGGGACCCGAGGCAGGGTTACGCCGCGGTGGAGGACCTCACATGGCTTCGCCGATGAACCGGACCTTTTCCTACCGGTACGGCACCTCGCCCCTGCACCGCTGTCCGGCCGGAATCAAGCTGCCGGTCCTGTTCCTGCTCGGCTCCCTGACCTTCCTCGGTCCGTTCTTCCTCGGCCTTTCCCTGCTCGCCCTCCTTGCAGTCTCGGTCGTCGCCGGAGTCCCGCTCCGGCAGCTGCTCGCCATCCCCAAACCGCTGCTCGTTTTGACGGTTTTTATCATACTCGTCCGTGCCTTCGATCCCGAAGGAAGCGTCGCAATTCCGGGGACCGTCCTCTTCGGACGTACCTTTCCGGCCCGGGAGATTCCCTTCGTCAGTTCCGCCGGTCTGTTTGCCGGATTCGTGGCGGCGGTCCGCGTCGTGGCGACGTTCGCCCTTGCCGGTCTTTTTTTCGCCGTTACCACGATGCGGGAACTCCGTCTTTCCCTTGCCGGGGCGGAACTCCGCCTGCGGGGGAAGAAATCCGGAACGGCCTACGCGGGCCTGGGACTGAGCCTGATGCTGGGCTTCGTTCCCCGCTTTTTTCAGGTTTGGGAGGCGGCGAACCTGGCCTGCGATGCCCGTTCCGGCAAACGGGGCCTCCGTCGGCTACCGCTTCTCCTGCCCCTGGTAACCGAACGGATGATGGAAGCCGCGGCCGACACGGTACTCGCCCTGGAAGCCCGGGGAATTCTGTATCGGGAGTGAGGGCTTGAAATCTCCCGACACCGGGATTTGATCGGGCGCTTCCCTATGGTTGTCAGTATCGATTTCAATGGGGGATGTTGCGGGGACGGCCCCCCGCATGGCTTATAAGGAAAACGGGTGGAGTTTTGCTTAGCAAGCCCCCCACATAATTCATAAGGAAAAACGTGTGAAGTTTTGCTTCGCAAAACTCCGGATCCAATCGGCCAAAGGTCGATTGGATCCCCTACTTTGCGGTGAGCAACCCGTCCTTGCTCTCCAGGAAAATCTTTCGGGCGAAGACGATGACGCAGGCCGCGGTTATCGCTCCGCCGATGCTCAGGCCGATGGGGTAGGGCAGCCTGAAACCCTCGGTGGCGATGAAGATGTAGGTCATCGTCATAAAGGTCATGAAGACCGCCGGCAGGGTGCATATCCAGTGGAACAGTTTCTTCCGGGCCAGGTACACGGCCGCCGCCCACAGGGTAAAGACCGCCAAAGTCTGGTTCATCCAGGCGAAGTACCGCCAGAGGATGCCGAAGTCGATGAACAGCAGGGCGACCACGACGGCGAACAGCGGGATGGTGATGATGAAACGGTTCCGTATCGGGCCCTGGTCGAGCTTAAACGCGTCGGCGATGGCGAGGCGGGAAACGCGCAACGCCGTGTCGCCGGTGGATATGGGGAATATGCCCACGCAGATGATCGCCAAGATGCCGCCCACCGTGCCGAAGAACCCGAAGGAAATCGTGCTGACCACATGGGCCGGAACGCCCGCGTCCGCAAGACCTGCGATGCCGCCGGGGAAGTAGGTCATCGCGACCGCCGCCCAGATCAGGGCAAGGAAACCCTCGAAGATCATCGCACCGTAAAACACCGTCCGCCCCTCGCGTTCATTGTCGATGCAGCGGGCCATCAACGGCGACTGCGTCGCATGGAAGCCGGAAATGGCCCCGCAGGCGATGGTGACGAAGAGGTAGGGAAAGAGCGCGATGCCCCTGGGATGGGGGTTGGCGAAGGAGAATTCAGGAATCTTGGTTATCCCGCCGGAGGCGAAGAGAACCACCGCCATGCCGATCCCCAGGAGGATCATCCCCGCGCCGAAAACCGGGTATATCTTGGCGATCAGCTTGTTGATGGGAATAATCGTGGCTATGGCGAAATAGACCATGATGATCGCCATCCAGGCCCCGCGGGGCAGGGGGGATATGGTGGTGAGGATGTCGGAGGGACTCATCGTGAAGACCGCCCCGACCATGATCAAAAGCCCCACGGAGAAAACCCGGCAGAGCACCTTCATCGCCGGCCCCAGGTGTTTGCCGACGATCTCGGCCACCGTGGCCCCGTCCTGCCGGAGCGAGAGCATCCCGGACATGTAGTCGTGTGTCGCCCCGGCGAAGACGCAGCCCAGCACGATCCATGCGAAGGCCGCCGGTCCCCAAAGCGCCCCGAGGATGGCCCCGAAGATCGGGCCGGTCCCGGCGATGCTGATGAACTGGATCAGCGTGGCCTTGCGTTTGGAAATGGGCACGAAGTCCACGCCGTCGGCCTTGGTATGCACGGGCGTGGGAGCATCGGGTTTAATGACGAATATCTTCTCGACCACTTTCGCATACACGAAGTAGCCGAATACCAAGACCGCCGCCGCAATGAAAAACGTAACCATGAAAGCCTCCTGTGTGCGGTTTGTAATCCCGAACAAACTTATATACCACCATTATATACCGGTTCGATGAAAAAGCAAGCTTTTATGGATGCGGGGGGCCAAGCCCCCCTGAGGTTCGGCCCCGCGGTAACGGGTCCGAACCTACCCCCCGAGCGGGGCGGCCAACAAAGGCGTGCATCGCACGCAGGTGAACAAAGGCGCCACGCCGAGAGCGCCAATGAAGGTGCCCAAGACGAAAAATGGCGCGAAGGCTTTAGCCTGAGCGGCGCGCGACTGCCCCGCAACGTCCCGCATTTCCGCCCGGAAGCCCGATTGACAGCCCAAAACGGATGCCCTAGCATGCTCTCAATTAAGGAAGAAACAAGGAGTTCCTATGGACATAAAGGCATTGGAAAAGGTGGCGTTGAGCGTGCGGGCGTTGAGCATCGACGCCATCCAGAAGGCCGGCTCCGGGCACCCGGGGCTTCCCCTGGGGGCCGCGGAACTGGGGGCGGTGCTGTACGGCGAGCTTTTGCGGCACGATCCGGCCGAACCGGGATGGGCCGACCGGGACCGTTTCGTGCTTTCCGCCGGACACGGCAGCATGCTCCCGTACTCGCTGCTGCACATGGCCGGCTACCGGGACATGACGCTGGACGCCATCAAAAACTTCCGGCAGCTGGGGTCGCCCGCGGCCGGGCACCCGGAATACGGGGCGGCCGGCGGCATCGACGCAAGCAGCGGGCCGCTGGGGCAGGGGCTGGCGATGGCCGCCGGTTTCGCCATGGCCGAAACGATGCTCGCCGCCCGGTTCAACACCGCCGAACACAAGATCGTGGACCACCATACCTACGCCCTTACCGGGGAAGGCTGCCTGATGGAGGGGGTTTCAGGCGAGGCCGCCTCCTTCGCCGGCCATTACCGGCTGGGAAAGCTTATCGTGTTCTACGACGCCAACCGGATCACCATAGACGGCGGCAGCGACATCGCCTTTACCGAGGACGTCGCCGCCCGCTACCGCGCCTACGGCTGGCAGGTGCTGGAAGGCTCGATGTACGACATGGCCGGGATAGCCGACCTT
>WQZW01000225.1 GCA_009780545.1 Treponema sp. | reverse complement strand
CGTCGGCATCTTCGCCCTGGCCTTCGGCGACGGTTTTGCCAGCCTGGTCGGAAGGCTGTTCGGCAGGATCCGTCCGGCCTTTCTCTTCGGCAAGAGCGTCGAGGGTTCGGCCGCCTGTTTCGGGGCAACCTTCCTTTCCGTCTACCTTTTGACGAGGAACCACCTTGTCGCCCTGGCCGTCGCCGTCCTTGCCACGGCCCTGGAAGCCCTTCCCCTGGAAGATTACGACAACATCGTCCTGCCCCTGGCGGTAGGTTTCGCCGTCCAATGGATTTTATAGCCGGAACACGAAGAGCAAAGGACAAACCATGAAGACAAGCCTTTCCAACCTGCTTCTGATGATCGCCCTCAACCTGCTCAGCATAGGCGTCATCGCCTTCCTCGTTATCAGCGTCGCCCTGCCGGTAGCCGGTTGATCCAATCTAACGGAGTTAGATTGGATTTAGGAGATTTGCTTTGCAAATCTCCGCGCTTTGGCTGCTCTCTGGCTCGTCTTGGGTTAGGATCCTGCCTTGCAGGTATCCATGCCTTCGTTATCGGCCGTCAGTTTTCGGTTCGGGCGGCCGTTCGGGCCGCGGCTTTGCAGTGCGCCATCGTTCGGCGCACTGTCCGGCCGGAGCGGAGGGCGCGAATCCCCGCTTTCCGCCTCTAAAGCCAAAGGTAGATTCTGTGCAGCCGGGTACAGATGAGCCAGGTGCCGACCGTGAGCGGCAGCGCGCCGAGGGGCAGCGCGGCCCAGGAATCGGCCTGGAGGAGGATGTCCCTGCCCAGAAGGGCCAGGGCCGAGCCTATCCCTATGGGGACGAACTCCCATGAGCCGCGGGACCGGGCCGCGACGAGGAAGCTTGCTATCGTGATGATGTAGACGCCGAGTTCGAGCAACCTGAAGATCGGAACGCCCTCCCCGGCCATCAACGGGCCCGATGCGCCGGCCTGCAGGTCGACCGGGATACTGAAGGCCACGAACAGCGAGGCGGCAAGGACTATGACGATGGCGGTCCGCTGCTGTTGGCTCTGGTAACCGGAGGCATGGACGCCGGCGACAAAGAGCGAGAAAATGCCGAAGTACCTGGACAGCAGAACCGCCCTCGAAATCGACATCAGGTACAGCGGGGGAAAGTCCCGTATCGATTCGAGGGGAAAGACCAGCCGCAGCACCTCCGGGGCGAAGGAAAAGGCGAAGAAGGCGACGAAGAATATTTCCGGCGACTGGGTTTTTTCAAAGAAAATGTAGATCGACGCAAGCGAAAGCAGCGAGTACAGCACGAGGGCGACGGCGACGAAGTGGGCGGCCACGGCCCTCGCCGGAAAATGCCGGGCAAGGAGCTCGTGGATCAGGCCGGAAGCCTGCCAGGTACTTTCCGTTTCCTCACCGTAACCGGGAACGGTTACGAACGACAGGCCGATACCCAGGAGGAGGCAGAGGGCCGAAAGGCCGATGAGGGCGGCGAAGGTGCGGTTTCTGCCGGAAAGGGTCATGGCCCAATCATAACTTTCCGACCCGTTTTCCTCAAGGGTTCGTCCCCGATGCCGATAATCAATACAGGTTGCCCTGCGCCGAATCGGGCATGGCGGCCGTTCGGGGAGGACTTGAATGTACAGGAGACTTTTTCTAGCGGCCTCAGGGGCCCTGCTTCTGGCAGCCGGAACCGCATTTGCGGGCGATTCCGCCACTTTCGTCAACCTGGGCTTTTCCGCCGACGGCGATATCTACATGTTCGCGCAGTACGGGGTTTCGTCGGGGGGCTTCAGGCCCTGGGCCGACCTGTTCGTCGTCGACGTCGCCCGCAACGACTTCGTGTCAGGCGGAAGGCAATCCTACGTCCACGAAAATCCCATAGTCGCCGGCCAGAGCGGGGCCGGGGCGATGCATTCGCTGCTTGCCCGGAACGCGCCGCTGGCCGAGCGATACGGCGTGGTTTTTCCCAACCAGGGCCAGCCCCTGTACGTCGCCCTCGTGGACGACCCGGCCCTCGCCAACCGGCCGATCGACTTCCGCGACTTCGAGTCCGGCATCGACTACCATGCCTCCCTCGCGGAAACGGTCGAGGGTTCCGGTGCCGCCGCCCGCTCTTCCTTCGTTATCAACCTTCGGCGTACCGGCGGGAACGGCACGGAAACCTTCACCGTGGGCTCGCCCAACGTCAGGCGCGCCGGCGTTCTCTCCTACCGCATACGCCAGGTCCTCGTTTCCCCCGCCGGCAACTCGATGATCTTCGTCATCGAAATGCAGCGGGCCGCGGGAGACACCCATGACATCCGCTATATGGTCGAGGCGCTGAGGTTCTGATCGGTACGGTCCGCCGAAGCCGGGCCGCCCGGGGGGAGGCCCGCGGGAAATTTGTCGCCGATAAGGTTCAGGCGGATACCGTGTTCCAGGTAGGCCTTCAGGCCGTCCAGCACGGTGGTGAAGCCCGCCGTCTTGTCCACGACGGTCTCCAGCAGTTCCCTGCCGGTCAGGGTATGGCCGTAGTTCAGGATGGTAACGTAGGTAGCGTCCGGGCCATGCTCGGCGAAACGGAATTCTATCATGGGAATCGGATCCTCCCATTCGACCTTGATCAGCCGGTTCCGGACGACCTCGATCACCCTGATCTCGGCCGAAACGCCGTACATTTCCCATTCCCAGCGGACGGTCCCGCCTTCCTCCAGGGGGCCTGAGGACCCGGTGAACCAGAAATTGCGGGTGCGCTCCGGCTCGACAAAGGCCGCGAAGACCTCGGGCGCCGGTTTCCGTATCAGCATTTGGGCATTGATCGTAAAGTCGTCGTTTTCCATAGATACCTCCGGAGGTCGAGTATAGCGGGATTCGGCCGTCGTTTCCGGCCCGGCCGCCATCGATGTCCGAGGTACCGAATTCCTATCTAGGCAGAGCGGTTCCGGGGCCGTATAATCCAGTATACGCAATTCGTGTTCCGTCCGAATGCGCCCGCTTTACGGTTTCTTGGGCGGATTTAGGGGGGCGGAGTTTACTGCCGATAATGAAGCCGGAGCCCGTTGTGGGTTTCTGCCGCGGAATATGGAGGGTATTTTGGCATATAAAAATGCGCTTTCGGCCTATAGGGAAACCAAAGTTACGACCGCGGGCCAGGGCCAGCTGATCATCATGCTGTACAACGAGGCGGTCAAGCACCTGGACGAGGCGCTGGGCATCCTCGAGTCGGAAAGCAGGGAAACCAGGCTTGCCGGCAGCATCGAAAAGTTCGGCAAGGCGGTGATCAAGACGCAGGAGCTGATCTCCGAACTGATGGTTTCCCTGGACTTCGATCAGGGCGGGGACATTGCGGCCAACCTCTTTTCGCTGTACTCCTGGTTCAACCGGGAACTGGTCGAGGCCAACATCGACAGGGATCCCCGACGGATCATCGGCGTGCGGAACCATATCTGCGAGCTGCGGACCGCCTGGCTTGCCGTGGTCAATTCCGGAGCGGCGGATACCGGAAACGGCGATGCCGTCGGCGTAAGCATAGCGGGCTGATCCATGGACGAAACGATAGACAGGGTCGAGCTTGACAGGCGGGTTGCCGTCGTGCGGCGGTTCAAGGAACTTCTCGGCCAGCAGAGGGAACGGTTTCGGGGCTACCTTTCCCTATTGGAAAACCAGGAATCGGCGATACGCTCGGGAAACGGGGAGGCGATGCTCGCCTAT
>WQZW01000224.1 GCA_009780545.1 Treponema sp. | reverse complement strand
TCGCACAGCGTTTTCTTGAAAAAATCAGTGTTAAAGTTCATGGTTTTCCCCTTTGCCCTATGGTAAACCCTTTTGCGGGAAAGCGCAATACGGAAGAATTAGGATGGGGGGCCAAGCCCCCCTCCACTCCAGACTTGCTACAATTAACGGTGTGGAGTTTTGCTCCGCAAAACTCCCTAAAGAATTGCGGAGTGCCTTCGGCACGTAGCAATTCTTCCGTTACCCCCCGAGCGGGGCGCTGCCCCGCAACGCCCCGCATCTGTCGGAAAGGCTTACCGGCTTGCTGTTTTTGTCAACGCATCGGCTTCCGGCATCAGCCCCTTGATAATCTCTTCCATCTCTTTGATAACATCATTGTTCGGATTGCACAGCCTTGCAAGCGTTTCAACCTCGTCCCTGTTCCAATAATTCCTACTGATTGTCGGCCTGTACTTCATCTCTGCGCCTAACGTACCTTTTTCTTTGTCGTAGATGCAGGTTCCCATATCTTCCAAATTTCTCCCAAACGCAAACCAAATATACATGTTTCCCCAATCTTTTTTGAAAAACTTAAACCCATATTCATCTTCAAAAACACTTCCCTCTTTTGTTTCCTCAAACTCAAGTCCGTTCCTTTCCGCCACATCCCTTAAGGCAGGAATAACCTTGCTGTTGATAATACGTTCGACAACCTTATTGAAGTCCAGCTGATTTATTGCCCAGCCTGCCGTCAGTGCGTCCGCATTGTGCGTAAGGGTATCCAAAATCTCGCCGTTCATCTCGTCCCTCCATGATTGTCCTGTCAGTTCCCTAACCGACAAAATATACTGCCCGATAATTCCCCACAGGAACGTATTGTTCTCCGATTCGCGCCTGCATGCCTCAAGCCACTTCAGGATATGCTCCCCGTAGGAAATGCAACGGTAGTCCGTACCTGGCATCAGCTCGTTCGCACTTTCCGAAGGCTTCCCATCCAAGGTCAGGTATAACAATACCGCACCCGTATTGTGATGATGATATTTAACCAATTGGTTTTCCCCATCCCGCGCATGTATTTTATTTTCGATGATAATTTTTTTGTTCTTTGCCGTAATGACTATATCCAATCTTCCGCCTTCGATTATTTTTTCCCTTTCCACCACCGCACTTGAGAGATCGATGCCGGCACATTCCTCTACGGCGATTATTTCCAGAAAGCGTTCCAGGAAGCGGCCGCCCATGCCGTGCTCGCCTTTCGGGTCCAGGAGCATGGCGATGATCCCGGAATGGATAAGTTCCTTGTCTGTCAGGTTAAGGATATTGAATATGTTAAAGTTTTTACCGGAAACTCGGGCAGTTTCCTCGTGGCGTTTTTTGACGGAAGCCACCCGCTTCAAAAGTTCCTTTAGGTCCATTGTGCTTTTCCTTAAACCATCCTGCCGCAACCTTCGTGCCGTAGGTTGCCGTCGAGCGTCGAGAAATTTCGGCCGAACCTTCGGTCCGGCACGGGCTTTTCCTACGGAAAATCCCCCTTTCGGAGAAGACGTTCGAATTCGGCAACAGGCTGATATTACGCACGATGACAGTATGCTAGACTTTCGACCGAACTTTGTCAATAGGGAGACCCAAACTACCGTAGTTACAACCGGCAGGGTGGAGTTTTGCATAGCAAAACTCCGAGTCCGATCTACCTATGGTAGATCGGTCGGACTTTCCGCCCTGACTATTCCATGCCCCCGTTTCCTGCTATACTGGAACCGCTGTTGGTACAACACAAAAAAGGTGAGCTATGTCGAAACTGTTTGGATACCTGAAACCCTTCAGGCGGGGAATCGGCCTGGTGCTGTTGCTGCTGTTGGCGCAGGCATTGGCCGAGCTGTTCCTGCCGACCCTGATGTCCGACATCGTCAACGGCGGGGTGGTGCGGGCCATCGTCGAGGGGCAGCCGAGAACGCCGTACATCCTGCGGATCGGGGGACTGATGCTGGCCATCACCCTTTTCTCAGGCGGCGCCTCGATGTACTCGACCTTCCTCTCGCAGCGGATCGCTTCCGGTGCGGCCCGCGACCTCCGCCGCGACCTGTTCTCCAGGGTGGAATCCTTTTCGCAGAACGAGTTCGACCGCTTCTCCTCGGCCTCGCTGATCACCCGCTGCACCGGGGACGTCAGCCAGGTCCAGTCGCTGGCCAACGTCAGCGCCCGCATGCTGGTCTACGCCCCCATCCTCGGCATCGGCGGCATCGCCATGGCCCTTTCCCGCTCGGTATCGATGGCCTGGACCATTGCCCTTGCCGTGCTGGTGCTTATGGGCGTTACCGTCACGGTCGTCATCATCGTCATGCCCAAGTTCAAGGCCATCCAGAAACTGATCGACTCGCTGAACCGGGTTTCCCGCGAGGTGCTGCACGGCCTCATGGTGATCCGGGCCTTCCGCACCGAGGCCCACGAGAGGGACCGTTTCGACAAGGTGAACCGGGAGCTCAAGAACACGACCCTGTTCGTCATGCGGGTGAACGCCCTGATCGGGCCGGCGATCACCCTGGTCCAGGCCGGGACGCAGGTTCTGGTGATCTGGGTCGGGGCCCACCACGTGGCGAGTTCCGGCATGCCCATCGGCGACATCATCGCCTTCATGCAGTACGCCATGCAGGTGATCTTTTCCTTCTTCATGGTGTCGATGGTGCTGATCATGGTTCCCCGTGCCGGCGCCTCGGCCGCCCGCATCGGCGAAGTGCTGGCAACCACCACCTCGATCACCGACCCGGAACGGCCGGCGGACTTCGCCAAATCGACCGCCGGAAGCACGGTGAGCTTCCGGAACGTGGGTTTCCGGTATCCCGGGGCCGAGGCCGACGCGGTTGCCGACATCAGTTTCGACGCGCTGCCGGGCCAAACCACGGCGATCATCGGGGCGACCGGCTCCGGCAAGTCCACGATCGCCGCCCTGCTCCTGCGCTTCTACGACGTAAGTTCCGGCAGCATCCTCATCGGCGGGACCAACATCCGGCAGGTGCGGCAGGCGGACCTGCGGGCCAAAATCGGCTACGTTCCCCAGAAGAGCCGGCTCCTCTCCGGCAGCATCGCCTCGAACATCCGCTACGGAAGGCCGGAAGCGACCGAGGCCGAGCTGCGGAAGGCGGCCGAGGTGGCCCAGGCCCTGGAGTTCGTCGAGGGCAAGGAAGGCGGTTTCGAGGCGGAGATCTCCCAGGGCGGGGGCAATGTTTCTGGCGGCGAGCGGCAACGGCTTTCCATCGCAAGGGCCTTGGCCAAGAATCCGGAGATTCTCGTCTTCGACGACAGCTTTTCCGCCCTGGACTTCCGCACCGACGCCAAACTGCGGGAGGAACTGAAGCGGCATACCGGGGATGCGGCGGTGATCGTGATCGCCCAGCGGGTGGGCACGATCATGGGCGCGTCCCAGATACTCGTGCTGGAGGAGGGAAGGATCATCGGGCGGGGAACGCACGGGGAACTGCTTGAAAGCTGCCCTGCCTACCGGGAAATCGCCGTCTCCCAAGGTGTCCTTGGGAACCAAGGTGTTCCGGGGAACATTTCTATGGAAGAAACTCCTGCGGTCGGCGGTTCCGGCGGGGGGAGCGGGGAGGTCGGCAATGGCCGATAACAACAGATCCCGGGGGCCGCAGGTACGCAGGGGTTTCGGGCACGGGGCCGGCATGCCGATGGAGAAGGCCAAAAACTTCCGTGCCGCCATGCGGGGCC
>WQZW01000223.1 GCA_009780545.1 Treponema sp. | reverse complement strand
GGTTTACCTTCGCGAGTTTGGCCGCCGCGGTGGCGGTTATGTCCCCGCAGAAGCACAATAAAATCCTGTTGACTTTCTGCGTGCTTAGTCTGCTGTACTGCATAGACTTACATAATCCTCCATGGGGAGATGATGGTCTAGAGCCTTGGTTTGTTGTACATGGAATTGTATAATTCCTTATACAATAAATAATTATAATCGGAAATAGTCAATTGATTAAGTCAATTGACTATACCACACATCAACTCTGATTTTTGGAAATTAATAGTTGCCGGTATTCTCCCTGCGGGAAGGGGCCGGGGAATAGGAAACCGAAAACGAGGAAGACCGGGAGCTGCCGCCGGGGATTGATGATCCGAGCAAGGTTAGCGGGGAGCGGTTTCGACCGATTAGGGAGAAAAGCGCGGAAAGAATCCAATCTGACGTAGACCAATCTCCCCGCCGGCATTATACTTACGAACATCACCGGGGAGGTGAAAAATGGTATCAATAAACCTATTTGTTCCGGACAGCCGGGAAGCGATGGACTTTTACCGCCGGGCTTTCGGGGCGGTTGCCGTCAGGACGCACTTCGAGGGGAGCCAAGGCGAACGGGCGGCACGGTTCACCATCGGGCAGGACAGGTTCGCCATGGCGGACGAAAATGCCCGCTGGGGGGCGAAGTCTCCCCTCACCCTGGGCGGGGCGCCGCTCTGCATACAGTTGTTCGTGGAGGATGTGCGGGTTGCGGCCGAACGGGCTTTAAATGCGGGCGGCAAAGTCGTTGCGCCGGGTACCGAAGGGCAGCCGCTGTTCACCACGCCGGACGGCACCGAGTGCTGCAACGTGGCCGATCCCTTCGGTTTCGTCTGGTCGATAAGCAGGGAAAAGGCCTAAACCGTCACGACATCGACGAACGTTTGGCCTCGGCTTCCAGGTGCAGCTTTTCCAGCTCCGCCATCACCGCATCGACCACCACCCGCTTTGCATCTTCCTCCGGCCTTTCCTTACGGGCCCGCTCCCGGAACTCGGCGCAGGAATGAACCGGCCCGGCGGTAACCCGCACGACGTCCTTGTTCACGATGTCCTGCGTCATGTCGTTCCTGTCGATGCGGAGGATGTCGCCGTTCAGGGCCACGCAGCACATGTAATCGAAGGACTTCAGGTAGGAGTCGATTTCCCGCACGCCTTTTTTGGTTTCGGGGTCCCAGGGCCGGTAGCGGGTGCCGGCGGGAAAAATCAGCACGAGCTTTCCGGTCGTTTTGACGGAATCCAGGGCCTTCATCGCCGCCCGGTTGATCGACAGGCCCCGCAGGACCTCCGCTTCCTTGGCTTCCGGTTCGAGCCCTTTCAGGTAGCTGCTGGGGTAGATGACGATGCGGGTGTAGCCGCTGGCAAAGGCGGCGACCACCGGATTGTCCTCGTTGAGCTTTGCCCCGGCGATGGCGATGATCGCATCGGCAATGGCCGCTCCCCGGGGCCCTGTCCGCTTCACCAGAAGGGAAAAGACGGAAAGGTCGAAATTGGTGTAATGTTCGAGCAGAAGGAGGCAGGACTTTCCGGCCTCGGCCTTTGACAGAAGTTCCTCAAGGTTTTCCAGCCCGTCCACGCCCGAGCCGTCCAGCATGATCGAATCCAGCCGCCTTTCGATCAGCGGAACGATCGCCGCATTGCCTTCCTGGTAAACGTTGTCCTTGGTTATCACCATGTCCACATTGGCAACCGCCATCGCCGCCTTTACCTCTTCCCTGAAGAACTCTATCAAGGTTTCCATGTCATCCGCCCCAAAGCCTGGCAAGCTCGATGACCACCCTGCAGGCGGCGCACATCTCGCCCACCGAAACCCATTCCAGCCGGCTGTGGTAGTTCCTGCCCCCGGTAAAGATGTTCGGCGTGGGAATCCCCATCTGCGTCAACCGGGCGCCGTCGGTTCCGCCCCGTATCGGCTTAAGTTCCCACGGTATGTCCAGGTTGTCCAGGGCATTCTGCAACTTTGCCAAAACCTCCGGATGCTTGTCGATCTCTTCCTTCATGTTCCGGTACTGGGCGGAGGGCCGCAGATCGACCTTTCCCCCCGGAAACTGGGCCTCCACCGCCCAGGCAATCGCCCCCAGCGCATCGACCCGCCGCTTGATCCCCTCGCTCTCGAAATCCCGCAGGAAAAGCTCGATCTTGGCATGCTCCAGGTTGCCGGAAATCTCCATCGGGCAGTAATAGCCGTAGTAGCCGTCGGTGGCTTCCGGGCTTTCCGACCGGGGCAGCATCGTGGCGAAGGACGATGCCATCAGGACGGCGTTGGCCAGAATCCCCCGCGCGGCCCCGACATGGATCACCTTGCCGTGAAAGTCCACCTCGGCCTTCCAGGCATTGAAGCACTCGACCTCGATCTCGCCCATCGGCCCGCCGTCCAGCGTGTAGCAGGCCCGGCTTTTGATCTTCTCCCGAGGGAATTCCGGAAGCCCCTTGCCGGTTTCCTCATCCGGCGAAAAGATCAGCTCGACCGGCCCGTGCTTGATCTCCGGATGCTTCACCATATACTCGACCGCCGCCATGATCGAGGCGATTCCGGCCTTGTCGTCGGCGCCGAGCAGGGTGCTTCCGTCGGCATGGATCAGCGAACCGCCCTTCTGGTCGGTCAGGCCCGGCTCCTTTTCGGGGTCCAGGACCAGCCCTTCGGCGATGACGATCTTCCCTCCGTCGTAGTTCCGCACGATCTGCGGCTTGACGTTTTTCCCGGTAACGTCGGCCGCCGTGTCCACGTGGGCCAAGAAGCCGATGGCGGCCACGTTCTCCAGGCCGGGACTCGCCTGAAGCCGCGCGATCACGTAGCAATGGTCGGTCAGCTCGGCCTCCAGGCCCAGTCCCACAAGCTCGTCCCGGAGCATCTTGGCCAAATCCCACTGGCCCGGCGTGGAAGGCGTGTCCGCAACGTGCCGGTTGCTTTCCGTCCAGCACTCCGCATACTTCACGAACCGAGGAACCAGCAACGGCTCAAGCTCCCGGTCGGCAATACTCTTGGTAAGATTTTCCATCCCTCCATTATGAAGCAAAAAATCGGTATTGTGAACCAGTATTTGGACAAAGTCATGAGGAGAATTAGGAAAGGGGGCGATCCAAGCTGCCGTAGGCAGCTTGGATTTAGGAGCTTTGCAAAGCAAAGCTCCACGCCTTGGTTGTTTCAGGTTTATACGTGGGGGGCCGAGCCCCCGATCCAAGCTGCCGTAGGCAGCTTGGATTTAGGAGTTTTGCAGGGCAAAACTCCACGCTTTGGTTGTTTCAGATTTATATGTGGGGGGCCAAGCCCCCGATCCAAGCTGCCGTAGGCAGCTTAGATTTAGGAGCTTTGCAAAGCAAAGCTCCACGCTTTGGTTGTTTCGGATTTATTTGTTGGGGGGCACGCCCCCCTCGTTCCAACCGCCTTCGGCGTTTTCCACTACCCCCCGAGCGGGGCGCTGCCCCGCAACGCCCCGCATCTACCGGCCGGAGTTTTGCCCTGCAAAACTCCAAGCTAATCCGCCATGGCGGATCAGCCTTCCCCTCCCGCATACAGAATTTCGTAAGGGTCTTCCCCGTAGCGCCTGTGGTGGACGGCTTCCAGGACCTGTTCGGTGTCCAAGGTTTCCCTGCCCTCAAGGTCGGCGACGGTGCGCGACACCCGCAGTATCCCGTGGTAGGCCCTTCCGGAAAGGCCGAGGTTGGCAATTGC
>WQZW01000222.1 GCA_009780545.1 Treponema sp. | reverse complement strand
ATTTAACTTTTGGCCCCGCCGAGTAACCGCGCTTTTGTGCGGTTTAGGTTGGGGAAGAGATTCAACCACGGAGTTACACGGAGAACACGGAGTTTCAGTTCGAGATTCTGGGGTAAATTTGGAAAAGTCGCGGATATATGTCGGAAGTCCAGCCGATCCGCCTCCTTCTTCCCTCCGTGAAACTCCGTGTCCTCCGTGGTTTTGAATACAAAAACGGAATCCGGGGTGCGACACTTGAGTAAATGCTGTTGCCCTGCTCCCGAATCGATCCGACTTTACCTTTTCCCCCAAGAACCGTACAATGACAAAAACGTTCCTGACACAAGGAGAACCGATGAAGGTATTCCAAGCGAACACGGGGCTGAGGTTCGGGCTGGTGATGCTGGTCGTCGCGGGCCTCATCCTGGCGAGTCAATTCGTCGCCATCTTCGAAAATTTCGGGGTCCTGCATATCGTTCTTGCCGGAATCGCCGGCCTGATGCTGATCAACTGCATCGTACGCCTGAACTTTTCCACCGTCCTCATTCCCCTTGCCGTGCTGTACTACTGTTTTTGGGAAGCGCTCGGCCTCCCGAGAATATCAACCTGGGCCCTGATCCTCGTGGCGGCGTTCGGGACGGCGGGCCTCGGCTCGCTGTTTCCCCACCGGCATGCGGTCAAGGCAAAACGGCAATGGAAGGAAGGACCGATCTTCCCGGCCGGCACGGAAGGCAATTCCTCGCTGTCGGCCAGCTTCGGCAACGCGCACCACCGGCTTCCCCCCGGCCCGCTGGAAAGCGTCGGCATCCAGTGCAGCTTCGCCGACATGAAGGTCGACTTCGAGGACGCCGAACCCAAGGACGGTTCGGCAACCGTTTCCGTCACCTGTTCCTTCGGGCGGGTCAGGCTCCTGGTGCCCGGGCACTGGCGGATCGAGAACGAGATCGACTGTTCGCTCGGCGGGGTGGAAATCCACGACAAGGCCGCCGAAATCGGGGAAGGTTCCCCGAAGCTGATCCTCTGCGGAAACGTTTCGTTCGGGAACGTGGAGATAAGGTACAAATAATATGAGAAATGCCGACGGCGGAGCCGGATGCGCAGGTAAACGTAGCCGGTAAAGTACGGACGGGTTCCTAGATAAGATTCCGTCGGGCCGGTACACTGGCAACTTAAGGAGAATATCCATGAACGAAGGACAGGCAAAATTCAAGGAATTCGCGCTGGCGAGAGTCAGGCAGGGATCGGAGGCGGAACTGGAGGCGATAATGGCCGAAAGTTTTCGCAAACAGGAAGACGGCTCTTTCACCCCCGAATACATGGCCGGGGTCGCACCGAAAATGATCGCCCTGCTCCGCCCGGAATGCGTCGAGGAATTCAAGCAGGCGGCGGCCCACATGCGGAGCCAGATCGATAAAGGCAACTAAAGCGCGGCCTCGGTCGGCCCAAGCTACCGCGAACAAGCCGGACTCGGAAATTTGCTCAGGAAACCACCGACCGAAAAGGAGTTCGGCAAAATTTCGTGTGCCGATAGCCGGAAGCGGTCGGCAGGCAATGTCCGAATCGTACCGGGTATGAGTTGACGCACAATAAAGATCCGCTAAAAAAGGGAGTGGTAATTATGGGATGGTCTTTTTAAAGAAAACAAAGTTAAATTAACATATCTTTTTATCAGCGCGCTCTATCTTTTGGCGTGCATGTCATTGTTCCTTCCCGAGGTGCAGGCGTTGGTCATTGCCTTTTATGTTTTTATACTTTTCCTTTGTGCGTTGGAGCATTTTTTCATTAAACAACGGGAAAAGGCGTTTAATTGGGAATTGTCTTTTATTATTGTCATAACGCTGTTAGGTATGATGATCAGATTTGCCGGATTTGAATATAAAACCGCGGATTTCTTTATTCAGTCCGGATGGGTGACTCACTTGCGGGAGAACGGTCATTTTTCCGCATTCAGATATTTCCCCGGAAATTACAATGCCATTTATATGTACATTTTGACTCTTTTGTCATATTTGCCCCGGAGCATGGAACTTTATTTGATGAAAGCCGTTTCGTGCCTGTTTGACTACGTTTGTGCGTTTGCCGTAATGAAAATAATCGTTAAAATTACTAACAATAACAAGATCGGCTTGCTGGCGTATGCGGTAATACTGTTCTCGCCGACGGTGTTTATCAATTCGGGGTTATGGGCACAGAGCGACAGTATGCATACGGCGTTTATACTTCTTATTCTGTATTTCTTTGTTTCCCATAAAATCAGCTTGAAAAATTTACCCTTTATTGTTATTGGGTTTTTCGGCGTTTCGGTTCCGGCCTGGTTTGCCGGGTGGCCTATTTTGGCATTTGTCAAAAATTATCTGGAAGGTGTGGGCTCATCGGGAGACCTGACATATAATGCGCCAACGATTTTCACCTGGGGAAATATCCCTTCTTTTATGCCTGTTATTTTTATTATCACCGTTCTTTTTTGTATCGGCATGCTAATCATTAACAAAGAAGCAAAATTATCAAACCACACGTTTTTGTTGCTGTTTCTTTTCTGCACGTTTGCCGTCCCCTTCTTTCTTCCGAGAATGCATGAAAGATATTTTTACATCGGGGAAATTGCGGTGCTCCTGTATTCGTTATCCAATCCCAAGCGATTTTGGATTTCCATCATGGTGATCGCTCCTGCACTGGCAACGTATGCCGGGTATTTATGGGGAAGCAATCCGGTTTCGCTTGTTTTTCTGTCGGGAATTATGCTTGCCGCCATAATCATTATTTCAAAATGGTTGATCGAAAGCATACTTAAGGATCAAGCTTCTTCGGCTTTTTTCCCTGAAAAACCGGGACATCCGTAACCGCGTTCCTCTCACGGGGATTTTCGCATAAGGCGTCCTGCCGGCCGCCCGCTATGGATTTCCTCCGGGCCGATGCCGGCTTCAAAAATCGGGCGGAAGGGAATCGGTGACGGACTCAGGCAATTTGCCCCCATGTCGCAGGTTGTGTCCATTTTAACAAAAAAAGACTAAACTATAGGAAGGCAATCGGATGTAGGTGGAGGCGGGCCATGGAAGAGGTACGGATACGCTTGGGTGCCCTTGAAGGGGCGGGATCGGGAGCCGGGAAAACAAGGCCGGTGATGGAGTTCCATATCGACAAGGATGTCCGGCGGGAATGCGCCCTGGAGGGGCCGCTCTTTGCCCTCTCCGGGAACGTGGTGCTTGCCGACCTGCGCAAGGCCAGGGAGCTGACGGCCAGGCTCAACCTGCGGCGCAAGCCGGGCAAGGCCGCGGTGCGTTCCGGCGAGCTGTACGCGATGGGCCTTATCGACGAGATATTCCATTACGTGATCGCCCTGTACAGAAGGCTTGTCAGGCCGGACGTTTTCGACCTCTGCCTCAGGCGGCTGCGGGAGCGGTTGGGCGGGGAGACCACCGACCGGCTCTTGGCCGCCTTTTCCGCTCAGTTCCCCCCGAGGCCGGTGTATTCCGGGGAGATGGACGTGGGCGAGTACCTGGCCTCAAGCGATTCCGGGGAGTCCTGTAGGAACATTTCCCTGGAAGAAACGATGCTGCTGTCGCTGGCCAACCTCAACCCGGCATTCGCCCCCTTCCGCTTCCTGTTCGACGATTCCGGACTGGCGAAAGATACCGCATACCCGGCGGCCATCGAGGAAATCAAGGCCCACTTCAAGGAAATGCCTGCCTTCGGGCCGGACGGCCTGAACCT
>WQZW01000221.1 GCA_009780545.1 Treponema sp. | reverse complement strand
TCGAAGTTGAGAAGAAAATTTCGGTTTTCGGGCGGTTATGTTGCGGTTCCGGGGAGCGATCCCACGCCGTCATGCTCCGACTTGATCGGAGCATCCGTTACGCAAACCGGTTTTGTACGCAACACAAATGAGGCCCTCCGATCAAGTCGGTTGAAACCGGCGTTGCCGGTTTCTTGGCCGGGCTTCGCCCGGCACGGGTGAAACGGTGCGTGGATACCGGCGGGGGCGCCCGGGGGTGGAACCCCCGCTTGGGGGGTAGTGGAAAACGCCTTAAAAACGCATTTTTGCAAGGCTTTAGCCCGCTTTAGCCCGCTTTAGCCCGCTTTAGCCCGCTTTAGCCCGAAAAAAATGCAAGACTTGTTCGGGAACCAATGGGGTTCCCGAACAAGTCCACTATTACCCGCATCCCCCCAGTTGCGGGTAATTAGTAAGATTAGTTTAAGCCGAGTTTCGCATTGTATGCGTCAACTTGCTTCCCCAAGGTAAACAGCCCGATGAACCAGCCTACCCAAAGACCTTGCAACGTAAAGAAAAATACGATGGCGGCCTTGCCATTTTCAAGATATAACTTGTGGGCACTCCAGAAGCCCAAGAAAAACCACAAAAGATATGCCACAAGTTTTGATTTCTTCTGAGGCTCACGTGGAAAGCCAGACTCCGCATTGGCCGCATCAACCTGTTTCCACAAAGTAAAAAGGCCAATAAGCCACCCGATTCCAAAGCCTTGCAAGGTAAGGAAAAACACAATGGCAGACCTGTCTTTTCCAAGGTAGAACTTGTGGGCACTCAAGCCTCCAAGCAGGAACCATAGAACATACGCCGTAGTCATGGATTTCTTCTTAGGCTCGCTCTTGAAATCGACACCAAAAACGAAGAGGATTATCATAGCCAGTAGGTTGAGAATCGGCTGCCCTATGTAAACAACCATAAGAAACACGGCAAGAACCTGTAAGTCTTGAGGCATCATTTCCCATATAAATGGAATGGCCGATCCCAGAACGTTAAACCATACTTCCATTACCGATTGCAGAAACGGAATCTGCGTGAGCGACAATATCCACAAAGCGATGGCCCATAAGATAGGAATGAGAACGCAAAGACCCATGTAGATGGCCGCTATTCTTGCGACACGGTTTACCTGAAACAGTCCAAACGCAACCAAGCTACCGAGGATGAAAACAATTAGATGTAGAACGCCTATGCCCGGAGTCTCTGAACTGAGACTTATAATCGAGCTGATCAGGGCGAAGAGTGCACTTACAGCAACGGCAACGGTAGCAACTTTTGTAGTAATGGAAGATTTAAACCATTTATCCGAAATCAAAGTCATACTTCCCCCTTACCTGTTTCCGAAGAGCGAATTAACCAAGCCGGCGGCTTGCTCGGCGGCATCTACGGCTCCCTTGGTCGCATCCATAAGTCCCTGTGCATCCTGAAGAGAGTTCTCGCCCATCAAAGAAGCGGCACCAAGCAAACCGGTCGCCTGCTCCGCTATGCCGAATGCGTCCTGCGACATATCCGTAAGCTTCTGCACATCCCCGGCGGCTTTGTCGGCCAGACCGGATGCGGCATTGAGCAAGCTGTCGGCGGCTTCAAACAGTCCGCCCGACCTCTGTCCGGTTAGCCTTGCCAGTTCCTCGGCGTATATATTCTGGTCTTTCGTGGACATACGTTCGACCTTTTTACCGATTTCCAACACCTTTTTGGTGATTCCGGCCGCCTTTGCCGGATTAAGCAAAGCCCCCAATGCCTGCTGATTTAGCTCGTAGGTTTGCTTCGCCAAATCTATCGGGTCGTCCTTCTTGCAACCCAACAAGCCCGTCGCCAGCAGCAGTGCCAGCAACCCGTAAAGAAACAGATGCGTTCTTTTCACGAGAAACTCCTTGCATTTTAATGTCATGCCGACAAGAATATTTTGATTTTAAGAATTTGGTCGTTTTTTGCTAATCGTATAAAACTCACAATTTTTTATAAGGGAAAGACTTATTTCCGTGCGTTTACGCACAAGTTGGCAAAAAATGGCCCTGCCGACACCGGCGGGGTGCCCGGGGCGGACGCACGCTGCTCAGGCTAAAGCCTTCGCGCCTTTATTCACAACCGTGGAATTTATGGGTGCTTACACCGTGCCGCATTTGTCTATGTACACGGCTCCGCCGTGCCGTTACCCGGTGCCCCGCAGAGGGGGAAGCGAAAAACGCCGAATTCAAGCTGCCTTTAGCAGCTTGAACCGGCGGTTGGAGCGGGGGGGAGACTTCCCCCGCCAACAGAAAAGGACCGACGCCCTCACATCCCCCGCAGTTCCTCCCGGCTCGCAAACCCGGTCTTAAAGTAAATCCTGCTGATATAATTTTCCACCGTCCTGATGCTGATGAACAGCGCGTCGGCAATCTGTTTGTTGGTTTTGTTCCGCTTGACCAGATCGATCACGACCAGTTCCTGTTTCGTGAACTTTGCGTAAAGGCCTGAGTTCTCGGCAAGTTTTACGTCAAGCTCTTTCGAGACGTAGGTTTTCCCGCCAAGCACCGCGGCCACCGCTTCCAGAAGCTCGTCCCTTCCGCCGGTTTTCGACAAAAAACCCGACGCGCCCAGCTTCAGGGCGGAACGGACCTTCAGCGAATCGGCGATGGCGGAACAGACCAGCACCGGCGGTTTTTGCAGCTTGCGGGCCTTGCAATGGTTTTCCAGCATGGCAAGAAAATCGAGGCCGTTTTCCTCGCCGAGAAGCAGATCGAGGATTACCAGGGACGGCATGGTTTCGGCATTTCCGATAACGCTCATCGCCTGCGAAAGCGATTGAGCCTGAACGCATGAAGCGAAAAGGCCGGTCGATTCCAGTATGGAAACGATGCCGGCGTTCAGCATCGGGTGATCGTCGATTAAAAGAGCTTTCATGGTTTACCGGTTCTCCATACCGGTTTTGCTAATGGGGGGAGGGGGGGTAGGCAACTCGACGCGTATCAAAGTGCCTTGCCCAACTTCGCTTTCTATTTTAAGCCTGCCGCCAAGTATCGCCGCGCGTTCCTTCATGCTGATGATGCCGATATGGGATTTGTCGATGCCGGGTTTTATCTGCCCTTCGCCGTCCAAAGGCGGAACAAAACCGTTGCCGTCGTCGCTTATCCCCAGATAAATCGTTCCGCCTTCCCCGCCGGTCAAGGTCTGCCGCATCGTAACCACCGCCTCCTTCGCGCCGGAATGTTTTTCTATATTCGCAAGCGCCTCCTGCACGATCCTGAAAACCTGCAGCCTTTTTTCCACGGTCGTAAAATCCAGCCTTACGTCGCCGTCGATTTCCGCGCGGCAGTCGATTCCGGTTTTCGCGCCGAAGTCGAGGCAGAGCTGCCGGAGCGCGTCCGGAAGTTCGCTGAAACGAAAGTCCGGCGGAATGAGTCCGTTGCAAATATCCCTCGCACCCCGAATAATCCCCGAAATCATCCCTGTCGCCTCGCCGATCAGTTTTTTGCGTTCGCGCGTTTCATCCACGCAGCCTATTTTTTCCGTTTCCAAAAGCAGGAATCGCATATCCTGAATTACCGTGTCGTGCAGTTCCCGGCTTATTCTCGAACGCTCCTCATCCTGCGCAAGCATATACGAATGCGAAAAAAGCGTTCCGTCCTTTTCCCGTCCCAAAGATCGGGCGAGTTCTTTTTTAAGGAAGAAAATCAAAACGGAGCAAAGCGCCACGAAAAAGATCAGGGCAAATAACAGCACGGTATA
>WQZW01000220.1 GCA_009780545.1 Treponema sp. | reverse complement strand
TCGACAAGGACGATGCCGGGAACATCGTCGCCGTCCGCTGCACCTACGATCCTGCGACCAAGAGCGGAACCGAGGCCGGCAATTCCGGCGGGCCCAAGGTGAAGGGCACGATTCACTGGGTCCGTGCCGTGGATGCGATTCCGCTGGAGGCCCGGCTTTACGACCACCTTTTCCTGGCGGAACGGCCCATGGAGCTTGCCTCGAAGGAAGACGGCGGTCCGGCGGACTTTACCGACGGAATCAACCCCAACTCGCTGGAGGTCGTTCCGGATGCCTTTGCCGAACCCTGCCTTGCCGCCGCAAAGCCCGGCGACTTTTTCCAGTTCGAAAGGCTCGGCTACTTTACCCGGGACACCGATACCGGAGCGGACGGGCGGCCGGTGTTCAATAGGACCGTCGGCCTGCGGGATACCTGGGCGAAAATTGCCGGCAAGGGAAAGTAGCACCGCTTAGGGATTCTGCGGGACAAGTTTTGCATGGCAAAGTTCCCAGGCCGATCTGCTACGGAGATTGGACAGGCTTGACCTCGATAACGCATTCCACGACCCGTTTCTGATCGGCCTTTGTTACCGTTACCGTCAGGTTTTCGTGGACGAAGCTGTCGCCCTTTTTGGGAATCATCTTCAACATGTCCATAATCCATCCGCCGACGGTGGTGGACTCGGTGGAAACCTCAAGGCCGAAGTGCTCGTACAGTTTGTCGATGTGGGCGGTGCAGGAAACCTTGTGCCGGTTGTTGCCCAGCGCAACGAATTCCTCGACGATCTCGTCATGCTCGTCCCAGATGTCGCCGACCAACTGCTCAAGAATATCTTCCATGGTTACCAGGCCCTCGGTTCCGCCGTACTCGTCGGCGACTATGGCCATGTGGCTTTTTTCTTTTTGTAACAGCTTAAAGAGTTCCGGCACCTGGGTACCCAGCGTGGTGTACACCGCCCCGGTCATGATGTCGTCCAGCGATCGGTTGCCCACCGTGCATTTCAGAAAATCCCGGATGTGAACGACACCGACAATGTTGTCAATGGTTTCGTCATACACCGGCAACCTCGAACAGCAGCTTTCCAGGAATATGTCGGCGATTTCCTCGACGCTGGAACCTTTCTGGATGCCGATTATCTTGACGCGGGGAGTCAGGATGTCGGCGGCAAGCAGGTCGTTGAATTCGATGGCGTTGCTTATCCGAATCGAATCCTCCTCGGTAATCGTCCCGTCCTGTTCGGCCTCCTCGACGACGTACAGCAGTTCCTCGCCCCGAAAGCCGTGTTCCTCGCCCTCCTCATCCTCGGCCCGTTCCATAAAGTGCCGGTGGATTCTCCCTTTCCATTTACCCAACAGAAAACTGATCGGCTTAAGCAGGATTATCAGCAGTTTTAACAACGGGGATGCGAACAGGGCGAACTTTTCCGGCGACTGTTTGGCCAGGCTTTTCGGAAGGTCGTCGGTAAAAACCACGACAATGATGGTGATGACGATGGTGGAAACGACCGGCCCGGCCTCGCCGATGAGCCGCACGAACAGAAATGCCGAAACCGTGGCCGAAGTCAACGCGACCCCGTTGTTGCAGATAAGCAGCGTGGTAATAAGCTCGTCAAATTTCTCGTGCAGCTGCAGAACCAGTTTGGCCCGCTTGTGCCCGCTTTCCGCAAGATGCTTGATCCGGGCACGGTTCAGCGAAGCAAACGCCATCTCCGTCGCACTAAAGTACGTCCCCATCAACAATAGCCCCAGCAGAACTAGTATCGTAATTACAATATCTGTATCCATAACGGCTCCCAAATCAATTGCCTATCTACAATTCCCGGCCCTCCGCCAACTCATTTCCCTATACGCCCAATTATAGATGAAAACGTGTCAAATAACAAGCAAGCGGAAGTTTGTACCAGGAATCGAATCCATAATGCGGGGGGCCAAGCCCCCCTGAGCCCAAGCCTTGCTGCGCAAGTCTCGGACTACCCCCCGAACGGGGGTTCCACCCCCGTAACGCCCCCGCATTTTCCGTCAACCAAGGTGTTGCCGGCCGGGACTAATCCCCAAGCCGGCAAAAGCCGCCGGTTTCCAGCCGGCGGGCCCATCCTCCCTCCGGAGGATGGACCCGACTCACTCGGCATAATGCGGTAAAACTGCGGTTTTCACTCCGGGCCGCCGGTTCAGCATGGAAGCATTCAGTTCGGCGGCTTCAAGCCTTGCCGTTTGGTCTTCGTCCCGGCCGCAGAGGAACAGCACCCGCACCTCGGCGGGCTTGGCCCGGCCGGCTCCGGCTTCGGCGGTTTTCTTAAGGAAAAGTTCCAGGGAACTTTCGCTTTGGCCACGGGGAAGGGCCAGAACGAGGAAGCCGCAGTTTGCCAGCAGGGGCCGGCTTTCGGCTTCGGCAAAGTTACCCGCCGGCAACCCGCCGACCGGTTTCGCACCCTGCCGGCAAGCGAAAGGAAAAGCCAGCATCGCGGCGGCATCGGGCGGCACATGGCCGGCAGGGCCGTGGAACAAATCGCCCGATTCCCCAAGGACGGCGACGGAAACGGCGATTCCGGCGGCGGCATGGTACAGGGCGGCCGACAGTGCGTTCTCGCAGAGCAGGTCCACCCAGGCCGGGGCCTCGTTCCTGTCGTACAGCCCCGGATCGTATTGGCCGTCGACCACGATGGTCAGGCTGCTGTGGGGCGGGGGTTCCGGTTCGCCCTCCCGCAGGAAAAGGCTGCCCCCGTGGCCGTAGAGTTTCCAGTTGATTCGGCGGGGATCGTCGCCGGGAACGTAGGGCCGGTGATCGCTGAGGATGTCGCTCCGCCTGAGCGAAGCCTTGGGCCGCAGCAGGGATTCCCCGGAACCGGCATCCGCCGTGGGAGGCCGGCTGTAGGGCTTCGGCTTTGCAAGAATGTCCGGGGCCGGCACTTCCTCCGGGGAATCGGCCTTGAGCCGAAAGGCAAAACGGAAAAGGCCCAGCGCGTCAAAAAAGGCAAGTTCCCGGCGGACGGCGAAGTACGCTCCCCGAAGGCCGATCCGCAGCGGATGCGGCCCCGGTTTGGTCGGGTTGAAATCCAGCCGGACCTTTCTGCCATCACCGGATTCCAGAACCAGCCGACAGCGGATCAGGATACCGGGCAGCCGGAACATCCGTGTGCTGGAAGCGGGATCCGGCAAATCCGCCCGCCCTTCCTCGTAGCAAACCTCGGCAAATCCGCCGACCTCGACCTCGCCGGGACCTATCCGTATCCGCGCCCTTCCGACATGCCGCAGGTTGAACAGGGCAAGCAGGGAAGAAAAGACTCCGCAGTACAGCCACAGCACCAGAAGCACGGTCCCGGCCAACAGCAAAGCGATCTGCGACCCAAAGAATCCGGCAAGCAGGATTCCGGCGAAGACGAGGAAGGCCGCGATGCCCATAGCGGAGGGCCGAAATCCCGCCATGCTAGCCATCGGCTTCGGGCAGGGAGCCGTTTTTCCCGAACATCCAGATCAGTTCCGGATCCAGCTCCAGGGTTTTCCGCCGGTCGGCTTCGGCCCGATTGCCGTCCCCTTTGTCCCCGTAAATCAGCGACCTGAAGGCGTGGGCCATGGCGTTTTCCGGGTATTGGCCGATGATGTCGTCGCATTCCCGGATTGCCTTGTCCGATTGACCCAGCTTGTGGAGAATCATTGACACGTAGGCACGGACATCGGGAAAGTCCATGCCCATATCGACGGCATTCCGGCAATCCTCAAGGGCCTTTCGGTAATCCTCGGCGTTTTTCT
>WQZW01000219.1 GCA_009780545.1 Treponema sp. | reverse complement strand
TCGGGAAGATGGACAATCCGGGCTACTTCGTGGAGAACCAGACCGACCACAACCGGCACGACGACATTTCCCCCCGGCTTTCCGCCACGGTGATCCGCAGCCACCTGAAGCTCGGGGTGGAAAAGGCCCGTCAGCTCGGTCTGCCGGAGGACGTCATCGACATCATCGCCGAGCACCACGGCAATTCCCTCATCGTCTGGTTCCACAAAAAGGCCGAGGACCTGGAGGGACAGGTCAACACCGAGGACTTCACCTATCCGGGAACGCCGCCAAGGTCCCGGGAGTCGGCGGTGGTGATGCTGGCCGACGTGAGCGAGGCGGCGGTACGCACCCTGGTCAAGCCCACGGTGGCCAAGATGGAAAAGTTCATCCAGCAGCTGTTCGATTCCAAGATCGAGCACGGCCAGCTCGCCCTCTGCGACCTGACCTTTCGGGAACTTGAGGTGATCAAGAACGCCTTCGTCAAGGTGCTCGCCGGCTACCACCATTCCCGGATCGAATACCCCAAAGCGGCCGAGGGGGAAGCCTGATGGCCGGAATCGCGGTCCTGGCCGGGGACGGCGACCTGCCGAAATGGGCCCCGAGGCTGAAGCGCTTCGCCGCCGCCGTGCTGGCGAACCGGGGCCTTTCCGGCAGGGGCCTTTCGGTGCTGCTCTGCGGCGACCGGGAGATGGCCGAACTGAACCGGGCCTGGCGGGGCAAGGACGAACCCACCGACATCCTTTCCTTCGGCGGTGAAGCGGAAGGCGAGTTTCCGGCCGGAACGGGGAAGCCCTACCTCGGGGACATCGCCATATCGCTGGAAAGCCTTGCCGAAAACGCCCGCCGGTTCGGCGTGGCCGAGGACGAGGAGTTACGCCGGCTGATCATTCATGGTATCCTCCATCTGGGCGGGATGGACCATGAGAGCAACGAAACGGACGAGCCCATGCTGAGGCTGCAGGAGACGATTTTGGAGGAACTTTCGGAACGGCGCATACTGCCGGAGCGGGGATCGGCATGAAAAGTCCCCTTTCCGGCATCTTCAGGGACAGGGGGATCAAGGACCTGGAGGAAGACCAACAACAGATGATCCGGGGCATCGTGGAACTTTCCGGAACCACGGTGAGGGAGGTGATGGTTCCCCGCACGGACACGGTGTTCATCCCGGCCTCGGCCGGGCGGGAGGACATCCTCGCCCTGATCCTGGAAAGCGGCCACTCCCGCTTCCCCGTCTACGGGGACACGCCGGACAGCGTCACCGGCATCCTCCATGTCAAGGACCTGGTCAAGGTCCTCGCCGAGGACCGGCCCTTCGACCTGGCCGACCTGGTCCGCCGGCCCTTCTTCGTCCCGGACTCCAAGCACATCGACGAGATGCTCAGGGAATTCCGCAAGAAGAAGGCCCAGATCGCCATCGCCGTGGACGAGTACGGCGGGGTTTCCGGCATCGTCTGCATGGAGGACATCATCGAGGAGATCGTCGGCGACATCCAGGATGAATTTGATGATGAAACCGAGGATATTCTGCCGATAGGTGAAGGTATGTGGCTGTGCGACGCCCGGGCCAACCTCGGGGAGATCGCCGAGGCGACCGGCATGGAGCTTCCGACCGACGACTTCGACACCCTCGGCGGTTTCGTTTTCGACGTCTTCGGCCGGATTCCGGCGCCCAACGAGAAGGCGGCCTACAAAGACGCCGCCTTCATCGTCCAGAAGATGGAAGGCCACAAGATACAGTCCGTGAAGATCGTGTTACCGAAAGAGGGAGGGTAGACCGTTGAAATTGGCACCGTCGTTCTGTGCCCTGCTTGTCCTGCTCGGCGGGACGGGGCTCGCCGCCCAGACGGCCGGGTTTTATCCCCGGGCGAGGGCGTTGATGGCCGAGGAAGCCTGGTATTCCGCCTCGGAGATCCTGATGGAGAACCTCAGGACCAATCCGGCCCATGCCGAGGGAACCTTCGCCCTCGCCGAATGCCTGTACGAACTGGGCGAGTTCGACCAGGCCCTGCATTGGGTGCAGCGGGCGCGGGTGCTGGCAAGGACCGACATGGCCGTGGCCAACCTTCAGGCCGTAACCCTGATCGCCCTGGGCGAGCTGGACGCCGCCGCCGAGACGATAGCCGAGATCCTCGCCCGGGAACCGAACAACCGCGAGGCCCTCTTCGCATCGGGCGAACTGGACATCGCGAGGGGCCGACCGGCCGATGCCCTGGCCCGATTCTCCGGCGCATTGGGACGTTTCCCCGACGACCGGAGGCTCCTGCTGTCCCTGGCCCTGGTTTCCTCGGCCCTCGGGCAGGACGAGGCGGCCATTTCCTTCATCAACCGGGCTGCGGCCCGGCACCCGGACGACTACCGCGTCTTTTTCCATTCGGCCAGGGTGCATGCCAAGGCCGGCCGGACCGAACAGGCCCTGCAGCTCGGCCTTCGGGCCCTGCACCTGCGGCCCGACTACGCCCCGACGCGCGCCCTTTTGGGCAACCTCCGGTACGTTCTCGGGGACTTCTCCGGGGCGGCGGACCTTGCCAACGAGGCCATCGCCGCCGACCGGGAGGACATGGGAGCCTGGTACCTCCGGGGACTTTCCTTTATGAGGATGGGCATGGGAGACGAGGCCATCGCCGTCCTGGGCAACGCCGTCGCCATCAATCCCTCCGACGAGTTCGTCCGCATCGCCCTGGACGAGGCACTGCTTTCCGGTACCGCCCTGGAGGACCCCCGACGGAAGAAGTCGGCGGACTGGTACTTCGGTCGGGCCCGGGACCTCCGCGCCCGCAACCTGATCTCCGCCTCCCTCCTGGACTATCGCCGGGGCCTCAGGCTGGACCCCTTCTCCCCCGCCCGCGCCGAATACGCCGACCTGCTGCGGCTGCAGGGATACCCCGCCCGCTTCGTGGACGAGCTTATGTTCCTGCGGCACCTGGGGCTGGAAAGTCCCGGCGAAAGCGACACCGTGGAAGCCTTCGGATCGACCATCGCCGGTTCCCTTGCGGGAAGCTGGAACCTTGTCGGCGAGGCCCCGGACGGCCGCCACTGGAAACTGGCCGTGTTTTCGGGCATCGCCGACAGTACCTCCCGGCATGTGGATTCGTCGGCCATCGCCGCCTCCCTGGTCAAGGAACTCCTGATTCACGACCGCAATATCGTCACCGTGGACATCCCCCTCAGGCAGGCTTCCTTCGCCGCCGCCTTCAGGGCCGCCCGCGAGGCCGGCGCCGACTATTTTCTGCTGATCTCCGGCACCGAGAACGAGCGGGACTTTTCGGTACGGGCCGAACTGTTCGTGGCAAGGACCGGCTCCCCCGCCGAAACCGTCGACGTCTTCCGCACGGGCCCGGACCGGCTCCGGAACGCCGCCGAGGGCGTGCTCCTCAGGCTCGGTACCGACCTTCCCTTCCGGGGGCGGCTGCTGCAGAGAAGGCAGTCCGAGGCGGTCATCGACAAGGGTCGGGCGGAAGGTGTCCGGGTCGGCGACGTCTTCGAGATAGTTCAGAAGGACCGGGCCCAGGTTCTCGGCCAGGGCATAGGCCTTGCCTTCGACGCCGAACACCTGCTGGGAATCCTCACGATCACCGAGGTGGACGAGCGCATTTCCGCCGGAACCATCACCCGCGACGGTTTTTTCGACCGCATCGAGGCCGGCGACGAGGCGCTCCTCCGCAATGCCGGGCCGGGCGGACTCAGGCGACAGGAACTTTCCGGCAACCCGGAGCTGGGGGCGATGTTAAGGACGCTGCGGTAAAATATCCGA
>WQZW01000218.1 GCA_009780545.1 Treponema sp. | reverse complement strand
CTCGTGGTAATCCCGGAGCATCCGGTGGCTGTCCATGGACTGCCCGATCTGCCGCATGCAGTCCTTCATCATCCGTATCCACCTTTTGGGTAGGTTGTCCACCTTTCCCCGCTCGTAGAACATGGGGACGATCTCGTTTTCCAGAAGGTCGTACAGGGCATTGCTCTCCATTTCGTCCTGCCACTCCTCGTCCTTGGGCTGCTCGCCGTGCCCTATGGCCCAGCCCACTTCCGGGGTATAGGCCTCGTCCCACCAGCCGTCCAGTATCGAGCAGTTCAGCACGCCGTTCATCGCCGCCTTCATCCCGCTGGTTCCGGATGCCTCCATCGGCCGCCTCGGGGTGTTCAGCCAGACGTCGGCGCCGGAGGTGAGGTACTTGGCCACGGTCATGTCGTAGTTCTCGACGAAGACGATGCGGTTGGAGACGTCGTTTTTCTCGGCGAAGTGGACGATCTCGCGGATCAGTTCCTTGCCGGGCATGTCGTGGGGATGGGCCTTGCCGGCAAAGATAAGCTGCACCGGCCTTTCGCTGTTCTTCACCAGCCGCAGCAGCCGTTCCGGGTCCCGAAGGAGGAGGTTGCCCCGTTTGTAGGTGGCGAAGCGGCGGGCGAAGCAGAGGGTGAGCGCATAGGGGGAAAGCACGTCCTCGGCCTGATGGATGCGGCGTTCGGCCGAGCCGGTCCTGCGGTACTGGGCCCGCATCCGCTCGCGGACGAAGGCGACCAGCCGTTCCCGCCTGCGTTCGTGGGTGCGCCAGAGTTCCTCGTCGCTGATCCGTTCCATGCGGTTCCATATCTCAAGCTCGGTGGGCCGCTCCTCGAACTGGGGCCCGAAGTAGCGGTCCAACAGATCCAGCATGCCGGAGGAGATCCAGGTTCGGGGATGAACGCCGTTGGTAACATGCCCGATGGGGATTTCCTGCAGGGGCAGGGAAGGCCAGATGCTCTTCCACATGTCCCGGGAAACCACGCCGTGGAGCTTGGCCACGCCGTTGGCGTAGGCGGAGAACTTGAGGGCCAGGACGGTGAGGCAGAAGGTTTCCTTCTCGTCCTCGGTGTTGACCCTGCCCAGCCCCAGGAATTCCTTCCAGGAGATGCCCAGGACCTGAGGCCAGGAGCGGAAGTACTTGTCCATAAGGCCGATGTCGAAGCGTTCGTTGCCGGCCGGAACCGGCGTGTGGGTGGTGAAGATGTTGGTCGGCCAAAGCACCTCCTTGGCCTCCTCGTAGGAGAATCCCCGTTCCACCATGGTCTCCCGGATGCGTTCCAGCCCGAGGAAGGCGGCATGGCCCTCGTTCATGTGGGTGACGGCCGGATTGATCCCCATCGCGCGCAGGGCGCGAATTCCGCCGATGCCCAGGAGGATTTCCTGCTGGATGCGGGTTTCCTTGTCGCCGCCGTACAGCGACGCGGTGATGTTCCGGATTGCGGGGGCGTTTTCCTCGATGTTGGTGTCCAGGAGGAACAGCGAGGAACGCCCGACCTTGACTTCCCAGATCCGGGCCGCAACCTGCTGGCCGGCCATGTCCACGGATATCCGCAGCGGTTCGCCGTCCTTGTTTTCCTTGCGTTCTACCGGCATGTTGTACCAGTCGTTCTCCGGATAGCTTTCCTGCTGGAAACCGTCGGCGTTGAGCACCTGCTGGAAATAGCCCTGCCGGTACAGAAGCCCGATGCCGACCAGGGGAAGGCCCATGTCGGAGGCGGTCTTCATGTGGTCGCCGGAAAGTATGCCCAAACCGCCGGAATAGATGGGAAGCGAAGTGTCCATCCCGTATTCCATCGAGAAGTAGGCCACAACGTCACGGTGCTGGCCCTTGTACCAGGTTTCGCCCTTCCGGTAGTCCTGGAAGCGGGCGTAGACCTTGTTCAGGGCGGCAAGGTAGGAATCGTCCTTCGCCACCTGCTCCAGCCGCTGCTGGCTGACCATTCCCAGCGTCCGCACCGGACTCTGCTGGGACTGCATCCATACGTCGTTGTCCAGCCTTACGAAAAGCTGTACCGCGTCGTAGTTCCATGACAACCACAGGTTCCGGGCGATCTCGCCCAGGGGTTTCAACGGTGCCGGAAGTTTCGGCTTTACCGTGTACGTTGATATATTCATACGAAACATTATATTCCTTTATAGGGGGATTGTCAATGGAAATTAAGAAAAAATAGCAGGTTGCCGGTCGGTCAAAAAACAACCGGACGGGCAACCGCTGAATTCCTGTTTATTCGGCGGTTCCCTAGCCCCTCAAAAAACTTTCCGGTACTATGCCCTATGGACATTCTGATTTTGGGCAACGAGGCATTGAAGCGGAAGGCCGCTCCGGTGGAAGACCTCAAAAGCAACCCTGCCTATTGGCAGGAAACGGCGGAGGGGATGATCGGGGCGATGCGGGCCAAGAAGGGGATCGGGCTTGCCGGGCCCCAGGTCGGGCTTTTGAAGCGCATCTTCGTCGTCGAGATCGAGGGGGAACAGCCCCTGGTGTTCATCAATCCTTCCATTGTAGAGACCTCGCAGGAGACGGCCAAATACGAGGAAGGCTGCCTGTCGGTTCCCGGCTGCTGGGCCGACGTGGTGCGCCCCAGGGAAATCAAGGTCCAGGCCTGGGACCTGCGGGGGCGCTCCTTTACCGTCCGGGCCGAAGGGCTTTTGGCCCGGGTGATACAGCACGAGTACGACCACCTCGAAGGAACGCTGTTCATCGACCATATCTCCGAGGTCAAGCGGGACAAGATTCTCGGCAAGTTCAAGCTGAAGGCGGAAGCCGTGACGGGGGCCGATGTCGGACCGGTCGCCCCTTAGGGTTTTCTTTGCCGGAACGCCGGCCATCGCGGTCCCGGCCCTGGAAGCGGTGGCCCGGGCGGACGGTTCCGGCGGCTTCGTCCTGGCGGGCCTGCTTACCGCGCCGGATGCCGCCAAGGGCCGCAGCGGGCGGGCCGAACCGAGCGACTGCGCCCGGGCCCTTGCCGGGATCGCTCCGGAGGTTCCGGTGTTCAAGCCGGAAAAGCTGGATTCCGGGGCAAGGGAGCGGGTCGGGGAACTAAGGCCGGACCTTTTGGTGTCCTTTGCCTACGGGAAGATCTTCGGGCCGAAGTTCCTTGCGCTTTTTCCCCGGGGGGGAATCAACGTCCATCCGAGCCTTCTGCCCCGGCATCGGGGGCCCTCGCCGATTCCGGCGGCAATCCTTGCGGGCGATTCCGAGACCGGCATTTCCGTCCAGCGGCTTGCGGAGCGGATGGACTGCGGGGATGTTCTTGCCCGGGAAAGGCTGGCCCTGAACGGGCGGGAAACGACGGCAAGCCTCGGGGCCGAGGTCGCCGGGCGAGCGGCGGGGCTTTTGGTTTCGGTATTGGCGGAACTTGCCGGCGGGGAGCTTGTCGGGGAGGAACAGGCGGAGGGGCTTGCAAGTTACTGCCGGCTGCTTTCCAAGGAGGACGGGCGGATGGACTGGGGGCTTTCGGCCGCGGAGCTGGATGCGCGGGTGCGGGCCTTCGATCCCTGGCCTTTGTGCTGGACGCACCATGCCGGAAGAAAACTGTTCATCCTGGAGGCTGAGGCTTTACAGGCTGAGGCTTTGCGGGCCGGGGCTGTGGACCAAGGCGGGGGCGTTGCGGGGGTGGAACCCCCGCTGAGGGGGGGAGCGGAAGACGGGCTTTGCCCTCGGCAAAGTTCGGCTGAAGCGAGGGGGGAGACTTCCCCCTCCATGACGGATTTGGTTCCCGGCACGGTCTTGGGCAAAGACGGCCGGCTGGGTATACTGGTTG
>WQZW01000217.1 GCA_009780545.1 Treponema sp. | reverse complement strand
GACATGGCCGGGCTGCTGAAGCCCCGACAGGGGGCCGAGCTGGTCGGGGAGCTGAAGAAGGCGACCGGCCTTCCGATCGAGGTGCATACCCATGCCACCACCGGCATGTCGGTGGCCACGCTGGAACGGTGCGCCGAGGCCGGGGCGGAGATACTGGACACGGCGATTTCCTCGCTGTCGATGGGCACCAGCCACAGCCCGACGGAAACCATGGTCGAGATATTCAAGGGGACCGAGCTTGACAGCGGGCTGGACATCGCCCCGCTGCTGGAGGTCGCCGCCTATTTCAGGGAAATCAGGCGGAAGTACGGGGAGTTCGAGTCCAGCTTCCTCGGGGCCGATACCCGGATCCTCGCCAGCCAGATTCCCGGGGGAATGCTCAGCAACCTGGAGAGCCAGCTCAAGGAGCAGGGGGCCTCGAACCGGATAGACGAGGTGGTCGCCGAGATCGCCTGGGTACACAAGGACTCGGGCTATCCGCCGCTGGTAACGCCGACGAGCCAGATCGTGGGGACGCAGGCGGTGTTCAACGTGCTCTTCGGCCGCTACGCCCGGCTTTCCGGCGAATTCCGGGATCTGCTGGTCGGCAGGTACGGAGCCTGCCCGGCCCCGAAGAATCCGGACCTGGTGAAAAAGGCGCTGGCCGACCTCAAGCTGGAAAAAGAGATGACCTGCCGGCCGGCCGACGAGATTCCGGCGGAGTGGGCCAAGGTCGAGGCCGAGACCAAGGCCCTGCTGGGGAGCGGGGAGGCAAGCGCCGAGGACGTGCTTACCTATGCGATGTTCCCCAAGGTGGCCCCGGGCTTCTTCAAGACGAGGGCGGACGGTCCGCTTGAGTTCGGGGGAAAGGCCGATTCGGGAACTCGGGCACCCGCGGCCGTTCCCGCGGAAATGGCGGCCGCGGCAACGGTCGTTGCGGCCCAGACCTATAAGGTAACGGTAAACGGGGTGGAGTACGCGGTAAAGGTTGCCGCGGGCGGGGAATCAGGCGGAACGGAAGCGGCGGCTCCGGCGGCGGAGACTCCCGTGGCGGCCAAGCCGGAACCGGAACCCGCGGTAAAGGCGGAGATCGCGGCCCCGGTCGCCGGGGTGCTGCTCCGGCTTTCGGTGGAGGAAGGGGCGACGGTCGAAAAGGGCCGGACGGTGATGGTGCTGGAGTCGATGAAGATGGAGCTGGAGATCAAGGCCGGCGAGTCCGGGAAGATACGTTTCCTGGAAAAGCCCGGGGCCAAGGTTTCGGCAAAGCACGTCCTCGCCCGGATATACTGAAGCCGATCCCGAGGTTTCCCGGCAAGGGAAACCTCGGGTCAGCCGATCCCCCCGATTTCCCGGTTGCACCTTTCCTTGTCGAACATGGTCGGGACGAAATCCGGCCCCAGTTCCCCCTCGGCGCTTTTCCTTTCGGAATCGTTGCCCCCGGCAAGCAGGCCGAGCAGCTTCCTGAACCGCAGGGGGCCGGCCAGGGTTTCCGGCGGCGCGGCGTTTTCCCCGGCCACGCATCGTACCTTTTCGCCGGCCTCAGGCCACAACGTGGACACCAGGATGACCTGCACCGTCCACTTCTGCCCGTACTCGTACTCGATCCTCGCCACGCCCCGGTTCCGAAGCTCGCCGATCCTAGTCTTCTCGCCGGCCGGCTTCCGTTCGATGCCGGTCGGGGCCGGCAGGATGAACCGGTACTTGAGGAACCCCTTCCAGCCGAGGCAGGCCTGGATAAGGGCATGCATCTGCTGCAGGGTGTAGCCGGAGGGCACGACCACCCGCCGCCAGACCTCGGTCCCGCCCAGGCTTATCTGCACCGTCTGCCATGCCTCCGCCGAAATGTCGGCAAGGGCCGGGGAGACGACCTGCAGCTTGCTCCGCCTGAAGCCGGCGGCCGCTTTTTTGAGTACCTCCCTGATGTCGCCGAAGGTTTCGATCATGTTCTCCAGGGAACTGTCCATAAGCTCGATCTCGTCCTTCGCCGGTCCCTGCTCGCCGCCGAGGTCGCCGAGGAGGTCGGCGGCATGTTCCTGAAGCTGGGACAGCATGATGAAGATATGCTTGGGCAGCCAGAACTCGCCGAGTTCCATCCTCCGCACCCCGGCGGCGAAGTCGATCACCGCCCGGTGAAATTCCCCGAGCTGCCGCCTGATCGGTCCCATCGTCTGGTCGAGGAAGATATTGTAGCCGGCGGCCATCTCTTCCATAATCTCGGAAACGTACCGGGAAAGCAGGTCCAGGTCGGAATCGCCCGATTCCACCGAGTCGGGGACGATCCTCCCCATCACCGGGCTTAGGTCCTTCTCCCCCCTGAACAACGCGTCCCTGACGTAGGCGAGGATCACCAGTTCGGAGACCGGAATCCCGATCCTGCAGAGAATTTCCTCGACAGGCGTCCTGTCCGGGGGAACGGAAAGTCCGAGAAGACCGGGGCTGTCCGGTATGTCGCGGCCCGCGAACCAATAGCGGGTCTCGATGCCGTACTCGACGATCTCCACGCCCTCGGTAACCTCGAAGATGAATTCCTCCATGGGATAGGCCGGAACCTGCCGCATCCGTTCCCCGCCGTACCGGTAGGCGAAGGCGATCTGGTCCTCGGCGGAACAGGCGGCCCCGACACGGGAAAAGCTCTCGAAAAAGCCCCGTTCGGCGGCCCGCGCCCAGTCGTCCAGCTCCTTTCGGTCCCACTCGTCCTTCCCCACCTTCTCGAGGTCGAAGTGCCCGGCCTTCCAGTCCCTGGTCCGCACCAGGAAGCGGTCGCCCGGAACAAAGGCGGCCTCGCGGAAGATGCCCCGCATGTCCAGGGTCCGTATCGACACCTCCGCCGGATCCTCGTAGAAGTCGGCGTCCATGTAGGCCCGCTGGTTTTCCTCGTTGTCCCTGGCGACCAGTTGCGGGGCGTACTCCCTGCCGAACAGCCCGTAATAAAGGTAGAAGTCCTCCGGCGGCCCTTCCGACGAGGTCTTTTTGACCTTTTTGCCCTTCCAGAAGAATTCGTACTGCCCGAACTGCAGGGCCTGGTTGGCGAAGGGAAGGCAGCGGTGCCCCGGAATCAGGATTCCGTTGAGCAGTTCCAGCTTGGAGGGAGCGATGACGAAGGGAACGTCCTGGAAGAGGCCCCGCCTGGAAAGCCACCGCCCGTTGTCCGTCCTGAAGGCCATCGCCACGGTGGAATCGAAGAACGCGGCGATCTCCGTCTGCAGGTTCTCGCCCCAGGACCCGTCCCTGGCCCGCACGTACTCGCAGACCTGCCGCAGGCTGAACGGGGAGATCGAGTCTTCCAAGAAATCGTAAAGGGCATCTTCCTGCTTCAAGGTCATCATGCTCAAAATACCCCGAAAAGCCGAAAAACTCAAGAGCCGTTGATCCGATTCGTCTTTGACGAATCGGATTCGGAGTTTTGCGCGGCAAAACTCCATGCGTTCGTTCCATAACCTGTCTTGCGGGGGGCTGAGCCCCGCAGTAACCGGGTGGAGTTTTACGCGGCAAAACTCCATGCGTCCGTTTCCATAACCTGTCTTGCGGGACAATCCGTCTCCCGGCCCCCTCCCCTGCCCCACTATCCGGCAACCGACCGGCGTATTATCATACGCTATGGAACTTAACGAAAAACTCGGTGACGCCATCAGAATTCCCACTTTTTGGCAGGCCGATCTTGGCGAGACCGAGGCGGCGCTTCTCGATTTTCAGGCTTTTCTCGTGGAGAAATTTCCGGCTTTCAACGCGGCCGCCGAACGTTGGACGCCAAGTCCGTACTCGGTGGTCTACAGGCTGCCCGGCGAGGTGGACG
>WQZW01000216.1 GCA_009780545.1 Treponema sp. | reverse complement strand
GCGATGCTGTAGCTGTCGTGGATGTCCCGGGCGGAGTGAAACTGGGGCATGAACAGGGCATCGCAGTTCCAGAACTCGGTCTGTACCAGCGGCCCGTCGAATTCCTGAAAGCCCAGCGAAACCAGCTTGTCCTTCACGCCTTCGAGGAACTGCGCGTAGGGATTGCTCCTGCCGGGAATGAGCCGGGTCGGCGGCGTGTTGACGTTGTAGGCCCTGAAAGCCTTGCCCCGCCAGCTTCCGGTTTCGAGCATCTCCTGGGTAAGCGGCCCCAGCTCCTCCCCGGTGATTCCCTGGGTGCGGAGCAGTCCGGCCAAGGCCTCCGCCGGACAGCCGTCATCCGAACGGACAAAACCGAAAACTACGGTCTGCCGTTCGACGATGCGGAAGGGGGAATCGGCGGCCCCGCGTTTTTTCGCCATGCCGGCGATGATCTGCTTTTCGTCGTCGGTAAGCGAGGCTTCCGGCAACAGGCCGTCCTCCGAAGTTACCACCTTGTGCAGCAAACCCCGCATCAGGGCAAAGTGCGCCGCAACCGGGTTTTTCTCCGGGTCCTCCAGGTCCTCGATCGGCAGGGTGATCGTCAGCCTCTTGTTCTCGTCCATCCCCAGAACGCCAAGTTTGGAAAGGTTGCCGAAGGCGCTGCCGATGTCCTTGTTTTCCAGTTTGAGCAGGTCGGCCACTTCCGAAAGGCCGGGAAGGGTTTCCGTTCGGGCAAGCCTCAACCGAATTAGTTGGATCAGCCGTTCCTGGGGACTTCCCTTTTCCTTCCATTCCTCGCCCAGCCCGGTCAGCTCGTAGAAAACCGCCGTCTCGCGCCTGAGCTCGGCAACCAGCCCCTTGCCTGCCAGCCAGGAAAGCGCCTGGTTGCCGTTGCCCGGCTTGAAGGCCAGTTCCCGCTCGACCCGTTCGATGGTCAGCTCGTCGCCGTCCCGGTAGGAAAGAAGAATCCGTATCTCCAGCGGATGCAGGTTCTTCGCCACCGCCCCCGGCGAAGCCGTCTTGCCCTGTTCGTTGCTTGCCATGCCGTTCAGGATACCGGATTCGGGGGATGATTCCAATCGGCTATGAGCCGATCGGAATCGGAGGTCGGTGCAACCGTAGGTTGAGCAATATCCATGCCGTATTTGTTGTTACCTACCAATGTTTGGAGTTTTTCTTCGTAAAACTCCGACACCAATCGATCAAAAGCTGATTGGTCGCTATTGCCCTGCCCTCGTTTTCCCGGTATGATACCCTTGAGCAGTTCAACCGTGCGTACGCCATTTTCAAATTAATCGTAAAAAAGGGAGAATTATGGCTGTTTTGTCGATCCAATCTCACGTTGTGTACGGGTACGCGGGGAACACTTCGGCGGTTTTTCCGATGCAGAGGCTCGGGAAGGAAGTCTGGGCGATCAATACCGTGGAGTTTTCCAACCACACCGGCTACGGTACCTGGCGGGGTAAGGCGCTCGGGGGCGAACTTGCCGCCGATCTGGTGGCCGGGTTGGGCGAACGGGGGGTGCTGCCGCATTGCGAGGCGGTGCTTTCCGGCTATTTGGGCGATGCCGGCGTTGCCCAGGCGATTTCCGGGGCGGTGAGCCAGGTTCGGGCCGTTTCGCCGAAGGCCCTGTACTGCTGCGATCCGGTGATGGGCGACGTGGGCCGGGGCATCTACGTGAAGCCGGAGATTCCGGACATGTTCAAGAACGACCTGCTTCCGCTGGCGGACATCATCACCCCGAACGAATTCGAGCTGGAGATTCTTTCCGGCATCGAGATCCGCAGCCTGGACGACGCAAAGCGGGCCATCGAGGTTCTGCATGGCAAGGGGCCGGGCATCGTGCTGGTTACCAGTTTCCGGGGCGGGCCGGCCGGGGCCGGAAACGGCGAGATCGGCATGCTGGTTTCGGACAAAAGCGGGCTGTACATGGCCAAAACGCCGGAACTGCCCATCACCGGAACGCTGGCAGGTTCCGGCGACCTTACGGCGGCGGTTTTCCTGTCCCGCTATCTGGAATCGGGCGACGTGCAGAAGGCCCTGTCCTTCTGCATTTCCTCGGTTTTCGGCATCCTCAAGGCAAGCTGGCAGGCCTTCGTCGATTCAGGATCGCAGTCCAAGGTGATGGAGCTGCGGACCGTGCAGACCCAGCATGAGCTGGAAAAGCCGGGGCAGCTTTTCGAGGTACGCAAGCTCTAGATAAGGACCGGCTGAATCCCGATTCCGGGATTTAACCGGTCCTTAACCGTTCCTGAGAAACAAAGTGGAGCAGGAACAAAGGGAACCGCCGAATTCCTTGTTTATCGGCGGTTCCCAAGTGCGATTTGGGGAGGATATTTCCTGGTGCGCGGCATTGTCAGACCGATCGACAACACCTCCTGGACATCGCAGAGTCCCTACGACCGCTTCCATGACTTCATTGCCCTGGGTGCCGACCGCTTCGCCGTTCTTGTGGATCACCTGGAAAACCTCGACCTGAACATCCTGGTGATTCATATAGAAGAAAATCGCCACATCCTCGTCTTTCCGGACGGAATCGACCTCAAGCTTTCGCCCGGAAGCCCGTTTCCCTTTCGGGGGGAAAGTCCGGTGGTCCTTACCGCCCACTACGACCGGGTCGAGGGCAGCCAGGGGGCCAACGACAACAGTGCGGCGGTCTTTATGCTGATCAAGGCGGCCCTCAGGCTGAAGGAACTTGGCGCGGAAAGGTGGATGATAATCTTTACCGACAAGGAAGAGCTGAAAAGCGGCGAGGGAATCCAGAAACAGGGTGCCTGCGGCCTGGCGAAAAGGCTTTTTCGGCTGGGGCTCGGGCAGGCGCGGGTGTTCAACTTCGATGCCTGCGGAACCGGCGGAACCTTTATCTTCTCCAGTACCGTGGGCTACCTGCTGGAGAAGGTCGGCATGTCCGGCACCGGCCGTACGGCCCAAAGGCTCCGCATGTTGCAGGAAGGGGCCATCGAAATGGCCGACAACCTCGGCATCGGTCCAGTGCTTGCCGTCCCGGCTCCCTTTTCCGATGATGCCGGCTTTCTCCAGGGCGGCATTCCTTCGCAGACTATCACCATGTTGCCCCGGGCCGAGGCAGCCTACCTGCTCTGCCTGCTCCGCCGTCGCCCGACCTTTGCCGACACCATCATCGGCGGCACCACCGAAATCTCCCGCGACTACCGGAACATTCCGGAAACCTGGCGCTGCATCAACGGCCCCGAGGACAGCCACTTCCGCCTTACCCCGGAACACTTTCCCAAAATCGTCCGTCTTGCCGTGGAACTCTGCCGCAAGTAAGGGCTTCGCCGGTTAACCCTTGAAAGTATTGCTATAGCCGATAATCCCGGGGCCAGGAAAGGCCGGGATCAGAGATCGCCGGGGCGGAGAATTCATTTTCTTCTATAGAGGATATGAATTCTCCGATTCCAATCGGCCTATGACCGATTGACCATTCTTGACAACTCCCCGGCCATCAATCACAGTGATAAAAATGCGGGCCGACATAGTTCTTGCCACGATCAATGCCAAATGGATTCACCCGTCGCTGGCCCTACGCCTCTTGAAGGCCAACCTCGGGAATCTGCAGGATCGGTGCCAAATCCTCGAGTTCGCCCTGCGACAGAACCTGCCCGAAAAGGTGCTCCCCCTGCTCCAAGCCGGGCCCCGCATACTCGGCCTTTCGGTCTCGATCTGGAACCGAACCGCCACCGAGGAATTGCTTGCGGAGCTGGACAAGGTTTGGCGGCCCGGAACCGACCGGCCTTTCGTCGTCCTCGGCGGCCCGGAGGCAACGTACCTTCCCGCAGATTCCCCTCTGTT
>WQZW01000215.1 GCA_009780545.1 Treponema sp. | reverse complement strand
TTTCGCCGCGCATCCACGGCCGGACGTTACGGGGGCCGGTCGTGGACTAGAATGAGCTTGGCAAGAAAGGCGTGGGATGCAGGCCGCGGCAAGCGATTTTCGGGATTATTTCCGAATCCGTTTGCGGTCCGGCCCGCATACCGTTCCGTCGGCGCTACGAATCTGAACCGAAGCTCATGAGGAAAGCTGTTGGATGAGCCGCGAAATGTCCTCCACGCTCATGGGGTTCGTCCTGATGTGGAGGTGGCTGCCGTTGGCCGTGGCCGGGTTCGCAAGGATGGTGGTGGCGATGAAGGCTCCCAGGGCATGACCCCGGGCGGCGGAGGCCAGGAGGTTCCGGGAAACGAAGAGGGCCACCTGTAGGTTCCGGGCCAGCAGCGAGTTGGCCACCCGTATCTGCATGTGGGCCACGTAGCGGACCTCCCCGCCGTCCCCGGCCTGAACCGGGCTTATGTTGAGGAAAAGGTCCTCCGCAGGTATCTGGATGGTGCCGAGGTTCATCTCCCGCAGCCGTTGGGCGAGGAATTCGCGGGGATTCTCCACCCATGCGGAAAAGACCCCCTTCGAACGGAAGGCCTCGAATCCCTCGGGTATCCGCGTTCCTCCCCCGACGTACAGGGGATCGACTTGAAGGTCGGGCAGGGATGAGGAGATGGCCGCCTGCTTCGATGCGATGGCCACCGAGATGAAGGCCTCCGGGGAATGCCAGTACCGGCCCTGCCTGCCCCGAACCGCCCCGGAACGCCGTTCCTCCCAGCCCCTGCTCGCACCGAAGGCAAGGCCCGCCAGGCCCGAAGGGTAGTTGCCCCGGGTCAGCACCCGAAAGCGCGTCCTGCCCGGCCTGATCCCTTCCCGTTCCTCGGCGTAGATTCCGGCAACCGCCGAATCGGTGATGTCCAGTATCTGCTGGAGCTGCCTGTCCCCGGTGTCCATGCCCCGGAAGCTCAGGAGGTTGATGATCGGCCTAGCTTCCCCGATGTCCACGAAGATGTAGGCCGTCCCGCCGGGTTCCATCGGGATGTAGCGCACCCCGTCCCGCTCCTCCCTGAAGACAGGGCCTCCGGCGCAGGCGGCGACGAGAAGGGCGAGAAGGCAAATGCCGACAAGTGTCGGGGCGGCAAATGCCGGGAAGCTTTTGATGCGGATACTGTTCAACGTTCCTCCGTCGGATCGGTTTTTTCTATTTTCACCAGCCAGGTTTCCTCCCCGGCCTCGATGCTCGTCTGTCCTGGAACCTCGGCCCAGGCGGTCGCGGCGGCCAGGGTTTCGGCTGCCGCGCCCGCCCCCAGTTTTTCCCAGGCTCCCTTCAACTTATCGGAGCCGAAGACGGTAAGCTTTATCCGGTCGGTTACCGAAAGGCCGGCTTCCTTGCGGGCGTTCTGCACCCCGCGGATCAGGTCGCGGATGTCGCCTTCCCTCGAAAGTTCCTCGGTTATCTCGGTATCCAGGCCCACGGTCAGCGTTCCCTCGTTCAGCACCCGGAGCTTGGACTTCTCCTTCCGCCTGATGTCCAGCCGATCCGCCGTCACCTCGAAGGAGCGCCCGCCGGCAAGTTCCAGCGAAAGGACCGAGCCCAGGATCAGCGCCCCGATCTCGGCCTGGCCCAGCGTTTCGATCAGGGCGGCCGCGGCCTTCATGTCGGCCCCCAGTTCCTTGCCCATCACCCTGAAGTTCGCCCTGGCCTCGTATTCGACCAGGTCCTCCTCGTTGTCCCTGAAGGCCACTTCCTTGACGTTGAGCTCGTCCCGGACGATCTCGGCCATTTCGATCAGGGCGTTCCGCTCCCGCGCGTCCCGGGTAACCAGTTCCGCCGAACGCAGCGGCTGGCGCACCTTGATGTCGTGCCGGGAACGCAGCGCGCGGCCCAGCGAGACGGCCCGCTGCACGGTCTCCATCCTGAACTCCAGGTCCGGGTCCCGCCGCTCCCGTTTCGGCTCGGGGAAGTCGGCCAGGTGCACCGATTCCGGGTCTTCCGGGTCGCGGAGGTTCAGCCAGATCGAGTCGGCGGTGAAGGGCATGAAGGGGGCGGCCACGGTAACCAGGGTTTTCAGCACGGAATTCAGCGTGGCGTAGGCCTCGGTCTTGTCCCCGTCGCCGCCCTTGCCGAAGGCCAGCCAGAAACGGCGGCGGGAACGGCGGATGTACCAGTTGTTCAGCATGTCGATGAACCTGGGGATCGGTTCCAGGGCGCGGGTCAGGTCGTAGGCGTCCAGCGCCGTGCCCACCTTTTCCACCAGCCGCTCCGTCTCCGAAAGAATCCACCGGTCCAGGGGATTGGCCGGGTTCGCGGGCGGCGCGGGCGGCCTGAAGCCGTCGATGTTGGCGTAGGTAACCAGGAAGCCGTAGGCGTTCCACAGGGGGATGATGATCCCCTTCAGCACCTCCCGCACGCCCTCGTCGGCGTACCGCAGGTCGTCGGCCCTGACCACCGCCGAGCCGACCAGGAACAGCCGCAGGGCGTCGGCCCCGAACGTGTCGATCACCTTCATCGGGTCGGTGTAGTTCTTCAGGCTCTTGCTCATCTTCTTGCCGTCGCCTGCCAGCACCAGGCCGGAGACGACGCAGTTCTTGAACGCCGGCTTTTTGAACAGGGCGGCCGACAGCACGGTGAGCGTGTAGAACCAGCCCCGTGTCTGGTCCAGGCCCTCGTTGATGAAGTCCGCCGGGAAATGCTCCTCGAAAAATTTCCCGTTCTCGAACGGATAGTGGCTTTGGCCGTAGGGCATGGCGCCGGACTCGAACCAGCAGTCCAGTACCTCAGGCACCCGCCGCATCGTCCCCCCGCACGTGCAGGGAAACGTGATTCCGTCGATGAAGTGCTTGTGCAGGTCCTCGGGGAAGGTGCCGGAAAGGCGCTTCAGCTCGTCCCGGCTGCCCACGCAGACCTTTTCCCCGCAGTCCGGGCATTCCCAGATGGGCAGCGGGTTGCCCCAGTAGCGGTTCCGGCTGATCGCCCAGTCCCGCGCCCCGGCCAGCCACTTCCCGAACCTTCCTTCCTTTATATGCTCCGGAACCCAGTTGATCCCCGCGTTGGCCGCCAGCATGTCCTCCTTGACCTTCTCCACGGCCACGAACCAGGAATCCACCGCCCGGTAGATCAGCCCGGAATCGCATCTCCAGCAGTGGGGATAGGGATGGAGGATCTGATCCCGCCTGAAAAGCCGGCCGGAATCCTTGAGCCGTTCGATGATGGCCTTGTCGGTGTCCTTGACGAAAAGGCCGGCGTAATCCGGAACCTCGGCGGTAAACCGGCATTCGGCGTCCACCGGGCAGATTACCGGAATCCCCGATCCCTTGAGCACCCGCTCGTCGTCCTCGCCGAATCCCGGCGCGGTGTGGACGATTCCGGTCCCGTCCTCGGTGCTGACGAAATCCCCGAGGTACGTCCTGAAGGCGTTCCGCGCGGCCTCCCCCTTGAAGTAGGGGAACAGCGGTTCGTAACCGATGCCGGCCAGCTCGCGCCCTTTTTTCCGCCAGACGATGCCGTAGGCGGCGGGATCGGGGAAGAACGCCTGAAGCCTTGCCTCGGCAAGAACGTAATGCGTGCCGGAAGATGCCTCCCGCAAAAGGACGTAGTCGATTTCCGGCCCCAGGGTGAGGGCGAGGTTGGAGGGCAGGGTCCAGGGCGTGGTGGTCCAGGCCAGCAGGCGGGTGCCGGCGGGGATGCCGGGCGTTCCCCCGACGACGGAAAAGGCCACGGTGATCGCCGGATCGTGGACGTCCCGGTAGCCGCCGAGGTTGAGCTCGTGGTTGGAAAGGACCGTGGCGCAGCGGGGGCAGTAGGGGAGGATGTAG
>WQZW01000214.1 GCA_009780545.1 Treponema sp. | reverse complement strand
TTCCGGCAGCAGGGAGAGAATTTCGAAAAGCCTTTCACGGGACATACAGCAGCTCCTTTGCGGCGGCGGTTTTGGGTGAATCCAGGACGGCGGAAATGCTCCCGGTTTCCACGATGCAGGCCGCATCCATCACCGCGACTTCCTGGCAGATCTCGCGGACGACCTCCATCTGGTGCGTGATCAGCACGACGGTGATCTTCAGCCGCTGCTGGAGGTCCCGGATCAGGGCGAGGATCGAGCGGGTGGTCTGCGGGTCCAGCGAACTGGTCGCCTCGTCGCAGAAAAGCACTTCCGGGTTTGCCGCCAGGGCGCGGGCGATGGCAACCCGCTGTTTCTGGCCGCCGGAAAGCTCCCGCATGCGGGCCCTGCTCTTGTCGGCAATGCCGACCATCTCCAGAAGTTCGGCAACCCGCCGCTCGATCTGCTTGCCGTGAACGCCCGCGATCTCAAGCGGGTAGGCGATGTTGCCGGCCACGGTGCGGGACCCGAACAGGTTGAAGTTCTGGAAGATCATCCCCATCTTCCGGCGGCGCTCCAGCAGCCCCCTGCCCCGCAACATGTCCACCCGTTCGCCGGCATGGAACACCTCGCCGGAATCCGGCCTTTCCAAAAGGCTCATGATCCGCAGGAGCGTGGACTTGCCCGCCCCGCTGCGCCCGATGATCCCGTAGATGCAGCCCGGCGGCACGGCGATGTCCACGTTCCGGACGGCCTCCACCGATTCGTAGGTTTTGGATATTTGACTTAGACGTATCATGTGCCACCTAGTGAGTGATTTCGACGACGAAACTTAGCGGCCATTCTAGCCGATTTGCGGGGGGAATGTACAGGGAGGGAAATTTTTGCCCCACGGAAGACTCAGGCGTTACACGGAGGGAAGGGGAACTCTTTTCCGAATATCCTCAAATCCATTGCCGAACGAACTCAAGTATTATTGTGTTAATAATACCAACTACAAAAGGAACGATATGCAGCGGCAGGATTTTTTTATTGTGTTTAAGGATTTCATTTATTACCGGATCGCCTTCATACTCTTCGGAATACAATTCATTAAATACCCATGATTTCCTAAACCCGTTGCTTCTGCCGTAGGGCCAATATCGTTTTGCAAATTCGGGATACTGTTTTTCAAGGTAATCCAAATCAGGTTTGTTGCAGATAACGGATGATATTGCCACGAATAAAAAGGAAAATCCCCAATTAAGGAACGGTAACAGGATAAGCAAATCCCTGTTATTGATTATATTATTTCCATAGATAAATATATTGACAATGCAAAGAATGAAAAAGACAAAATGCCATAGTTGTAGATACCGATACCATTTTTTTCTCCAAATATTGAATTTGTCGTTATAAATTTTATCATGCCCGTTACTGGTTTCGTTCATTCGGTAATTATATCGTGCAACAATTTGTTTTTCAACAACATCGTTTTGCGGGCCACAGTATGGTAATGATATGATTACGTTAGCCACAAACTTCCCGCAGGACCAAACTTGCCAGGATCATTCCGGCGGTGGCGGTTACCGTAACGGCGCTTCCGTTGGGCATCTTGCCCCCGGAAGCCGGTCCGTTCGGGCCGGCTTCGGCGGCATCGGTTTCCGGGGCAAGGTTCGCAAGGCATTCGTCGCTGTAGACCACGGTAAAGTTGCCGGAAAAGCCCCGTTTGCGGAGGCCGGCCCTCACCCTGCGCGCAAGGGGGCAGCCGGAGGTGGCCCAGATGTCGGCGGGTTTGATGCGGGTCGGATCCAGCCTGCGGGCCATGCCCATCGAGGAGAGGAGCCGGGTTCCGGATGCGTGGACCGTTTCGATAAGGGCCAGCTTGTCCTCCAGGCTGTCGATGGCGTCGATGACGAAATCGGCACTGCCAAGCTCGAAACTGCCGGCGTTTTCCGGGGTAAAGGCTTCCTGTCGGGCAATTACCCGGCATTCCGGGTTGATCTCCAGCAGCCGTTCCTTCAGCACTTCGACCTTCGGCCTTCCCAGCGTGGCCGTTATCGCCTGAAGCTGGCGGTTGACGTTGCTTTCGCAGACCAGATCGAAATCGACAAGGCCCAGTTCGCCGATGCCGGAGCGGACCAAGGCCTCGGCGCACCAGCTTCCCACCCCGCCGGTCCCGAAGAGCAGCACTTTGGTTGCCGTAAGCCTTTCAAGCGCATCGCCGCCGACCAGCAGGGCAAGGCGGGAAAACAGGGGATTTATCGTGGTCGGACCGCCTTCTTCGCCGCATAGCGATCTGCCTCGCTGAAGATGCAGCCGCAGTACTTCTGCATGTACAGGCCCAGCTCGCGGGCCTTGGCCTGGCCTTCCCGGAACAGGGGCCGGAAATCCCGGTACAGAAAGGCGACCCCGTACCGTTCGGCCAGCTCCTCCCCGATCCGCCGTATCGTTTCCTGCTCTTGGTGCGGGCTGATCAAGAGGCTGGTGGAAAAGGCCTCGAGGCCCAGCTCGGCGGCGCGGGCGGCGGTTTTCTCCAGCCGCATCCGGTAGCAGGCCTTGCAGCGGGTACCGAATTCGGTTCCCGGGCCCACCTGTTCGATGAACCCGTACAGGCCGTATTCCCCGCCGACTTCCAGGGGCAGTTTTTTGTGTTCGGCAAAGGTCCGCAGGGATTCCAGGCGGCTCCGGTACTCGGTGAAGGGATGGATGTTGGGATTGTGCCAGAACAGGGTGAGGTCCGCGCCCTCGGCGCAAAGGCTTTCGACCGCCGCAAGCGAGCAGGGCCCGCAGCAACAGTGGAACAGCAGCCTCACTCACGCACCTGCGGCGCACCCGCAGTCGTTGCCGCCGCAGCTTCCGGGAGCGTGGCTACAACCGCAGGAACCCTTGGCGGCAGCCTCCTCGCTTGCGAGCGCCCCCTCGATGGCGACCGCCAATTGATCCCCGCAGGAAGTCGGCTTTGTCCCGCATGTCAGCCCCCGCAGTTTCCCGCTCAGGGCCGCGGCCTCCATTCCCTCGGCAAGCAGGGCGACGGCCTTGAGGTTTCCCTTGCAGCCTTCGGCAAAGGCAATGTCGTGGATCCTGCCGTCCCGCAGGTCGAAGGTCAGTTCCCGGGAACAGGATCCCTGTGTTTGGTAGTGATATTTCATACCATAAAGTACAGAAAAGCCTCGGGTTGTGCAAGAGAATGCGATTCGTCAAATCGGGGAAATCGTGCGGGGATCGCCCCCTCGTGATCTTGAACGTCCCTACCGACCGGCACCCGGAGAATTGTTCCGCAAATCTCCCTAGTCCAATCCGGCCTTGTCGGATTGGTTCAACCGTTTGAAATTCCCGATCCGGTAATCAAAGGTCCCGTCCACGGCGAGGTTGGGCGGGCAGTAGTATCGGTAGGCGATGCTTGTCGGGATATGGTTGATCCGGTCATACTCGACGATGATTTTCGTGTAGTACATGTCCCGTTTCGACTGTTTGGTGCCGTCGAACCGTAGGAACATTTTCTCGATGGCGTCGAACACCCGGTCTATCGTGGAGTATTCCTCGAAAAAGCCGATGCCGTCGTGCCCCGCATCGGGAACGTCCTCGACAAAGACGCCGTCCTCGACCCGGATCGTTCCGTAATAGTAGGAAAACCCTATTGCCGAAAACCGGTACTCGTAGTCCTTGACTCCGGCTTCCCGCCAGGCGGCCCGCTCCCGGTCGAAGGTTTCCCGGTCGAACTCGACATAAACGGTGCGGGGGAGCAGGTCGCAGGAACCGGCGGCCAACAGCAGCGGAACCAGGACCGACGCCGATCGGCATCTCATCGCAACCTCCCCGAACGGAAGCCGGCCCCCGATTGCGGCCGGGACCGGTTTCC
>WQZW01000213.1 GCA_009780545.1 Treponema sp. | reverse complement strand
GGTGTAGCCCATCGACAGGGCCGTCTTGCCGGCCTTCACCTCAGCTATCGCCTCCCCGTCGGTGAGCGTGAGGGTAACGGCGACGTGGAAGCCGTCGGAAGCGTTTACCCCTCGTTCGGGAAGGCCCGTCCTTTCGATGCCGTTGATTTCGATATGCCCGTCGATCCAGCTCGAGGGATCGGTTCCGATGCTGCCGACCTGGTACTTGCCGGCGTTCTCCGGCGTTACCTTCTCGTTTGGATGGTCGTTGACCACCGGCTTCCCCTTCATGGAGTCCAGCGTCGCGGCGGCGAAGACCTCCTCGGGCGGACGCAGTTCCCTTGTCGTGGAGCCGTCGTCGTTTTTGTAGGTGAACACCCCGACGCTGGTAACGATGGCCCGGCCCTGAAAAAAGCCCTCGTCGGTTTCCCCGAAGGGGGAGGTCATCCACCTGCCGGGGTCGAAGGAGTCCGTCCTGCTCGCGCCCATCACAGTCTTTTCCAAAGCCCCTCCCGTCCGGGCAACAAAAAAGGCCCGCAGGGGAAACGGGGAAAGGACGAGCCTTCTCCGGTTTTCCTTGCGGGCCTCCGTGTGTTTGGTCAGCCTGATCTACTGCCTATCTATATATCGTAACTTTCCCAAAAAAATGCAAGTACCCAACGAAGGAGGGCAAACCGTGACAAACCGTCACGGCTTCATGCCGTCAATCCCCCGTCTTTTCGGTTGCTTACAATCCGTAAGCGACTGCCCGGCCCCGGCAGTCATTTTCAACCGGTTACGGTTTGTAACCGGTTGCCGGCCCTTCCTCAGGAACTCCTTGGCGGACATCTTTAACCATACGGTTTTACCGTACAGTTGCCCATCCTTCCCCAACAGCCGACATGTGATTGCTTAACTTATTACCCATCAATGAATTAATCCTAACCATAGGCCAAAAGGAGGCCCGAATGCGTGATTGGCCACGGTAACTTGCCAATTGGCGTGCTCAGCAAGCGACTACGCCCGATCCCACCTGAATGGAGCCTTCAGATGATGTCCGACCTTCATCGACAGTCGCTTGTCATGCTGAAGCCTCCCCACCACGATGCCCGGAGCGGTCCCGATGCGGTCCGCGAACCGGGCTATCTCGTCCAATTTAGGGAACGGGGATGTCCGAAGGAAATGCCGCAGTTCGACGGGAGGGATCAGCCTGTCCCGTGCGAAGGAGTCGGCCTCCGCTTCCCGTGCCTTCTGGCTCTCGGTATGGCCGGCCCCGAAATGGAGTTCCTTCCGCGGATGGAAGAGGATATGACATGCCTCGTGGAAGAAGGTGAACCAGAGCTGGTCGTGGCTCTTCCTGTAGGAACTGAGCTGCATGACGTACCTGTCCCCATAGTGGGGGCTCACCCCGTAGATGCCGAGTCCGGGAAGGGTATCGACGAAAACGACGGTAACCCCCGCGGCGGCACAGACGGCCTTCAGCCTCGGAACAAAAGCCTCCGGGGATTCCACCGTCGTCAGTTTCCGTATCTCCGGAAGGCTTTCCCCGAACTTCCGTTTGTCGAACGCCGAATACGGGATATCCTTGGCCAGTATCTCCCCCCTTCGCAGCCAGGCCGAAATCAGGGCCGGATTTTCCGCGTTCCGTTCCGTTTTGCGGAAATCGGCGAGCCGTAGCTTGGATTTCCATACCGTCTCCCAGGTTTCCGGGGATGACACCCCGAAAAAACGCAGGAGCGCATCCAACAGGAACATTGGATTCTTCGATTTTTCGATCCAGCCCAGTTTGGCCATCTCGTTGACGGGAAATCTCTCCAGCCATGGCAGGTGCCTTTCGAGCCGCATCCTGTCGGCGAGCCTTGCCACGTCCTCCCGGTACCGGCGTTCGAGGTTTCCCCAGAAATGGGCGGGGCGGCCCAGCGTCCTCTCGAACCGCAGCGCGGTCTCGGCCGTTATGGACGCCTTCGCCTTGACGATCTCGTTTATGGTCTTCGGCGCGAGGCCCGTCCTGGCGGCAAGGGCAGCCTGGGTAATACCCGAGTACTCAAGGTATTCGCCGAGAACCTCTCCCGGAGCTACCGCGTAATCGGGATCGAAGCCTTTTGCCGACTTTATGCTACTCATGGGTATCCTCCACACCAAAAACCATGACCGCGGTAACCAGTTTCCAGTCAAGCCCGCCGTCCGGCTTGACCGGCAAGGGACTGTGATCAGGCCCAATAATAAGGCGGTACGGGTGATCCAAATCCATCGACAGCTTGCCTTTCCGGTTCCCGGTCAGCTCATGGCACCGTTCCGGGCCGAAAAAGGGCGGCCAGAAGTCGCCAAGGCTATTGGCCGCCCTCAACGCCTGCATCCTTGCCATAATCTTCTTCGCCCTCTTCTCCCCGTGGATCCTTAGGAGCGTTTTCCCTTCCTGGAATTCCTTCTGTAGCCTCTTGTTCTTAAAAGATATATCCAAGACCGCCCCTTTGTCAATATACCTTAACCCAGAAGGTTAAGGTATTCAAGCGGGGCCAATGGCTTTCCCAACCCGACACTCAACTCCCTTGTCTATCCTGCGCTTCACTCCCTGTATCCCTTCCCGCCCTTCCTCGGCATCGCCGTCCCGCTTACCGTGGGTTCCCGTTCCAGCCTGAGCCGGCTGTTGATCTCCAGGTCGAGCCTGTCGGAGTCCGCCGCGATGTTGATCTTGACGTTCCCGTACTTGATCCCCCGCGCGGCGGTCCTGATCTGCTCCAAATCCTTGTCAGTCAGTTCCATGTAAAAATCCTCCCGAATAAAAAAGCTTGATACGTTCCGTCGAATCTGTTATGCTTATAGTGTAGGGAGGGATTATGATTAAGTTCAGTCCCGCCCCACCGGCCCTGCCGCAAGGCGGGGATTTTTTTTACCGTATTTCCATTTTTGCTATTGACAAACATTGGCCTTTCCGGTATATTTAAGGTGCCGGGCTGGGAGAAAGCAGTACCTGTATTGCTTTTACTCCCCCCTGGTGCCTCAACCGAACGTCGCAAGTGTTCGGTTTTTTATTGTTTTGGTGGCCTTAAATCATCGACATTCAGGTAAATCAGGTTATCCCTCCCCTTGATCTTCAATATAATTCTCCCTCCAGTGTGGGCATCTTTATTGGTTTCTTTTGTGGGGTATTTTGTGCTGTTTCTGGCTCCGTATAAAGCCGACATTATTTGAGGCCGTGTTAGATTTGAATTCTCCAGATTGATAAAAACATTTGGGGCTTGAAGACGAGACTCAAAGAACCTATTCTTTAGTGCTGTTCTTCCTCCTCTTACTGTTTTGAACTCCATTTGAAGTCCGTTTACAATGGCATCATATTTCTTATCTTTTGTTCTTCGTTCTGGAACCAAATAAACCGTACCCCCGATATCATGCAGGATGTTGGCAATCCTCAATTCATCAATATAACCCTGTGTTCCAGTATCTTTTTGGGCAGACCGATAAATCCCATCCTCCACTTCAATCCACTTCTCCCCCGGAAACTCCCTGTCCGCCGCCGCCTTCGCCCTTGCCGCATTCTCCGCTTTCAAGGTTTCCTTGGCCTCGGCACCCCGTTCCGGCCTTACCGTCAATCCCTCGTAAACGGTGTCGGGGATGTTTTCCACGTCCTCGGAAAGAAGGTCGATCTGCCCGTCCACCTCGTCTATCAGCTCGTCCCAGTAGGCAAGGGCCGTGCATCGGCACTGGATGTCAGAACCGGGATGCTCCTGGCACCATCCCTTCCAGTCCTCCAGCGAGCGGATCATCCGCCGCATCGAGCCGCCGGGTACCGAGTCGGTTCTCGTCAGGGCCGCCGAGTCGCCACGCAGGATCGCCTCCTGATTG
>WQZW01000212.1 GCA_009780545.1 Treponema sp. | reverse complement strand
TCGCCCGCACCGTGGGCTGGGACATGCTCAACCGGAAACGGGGCGGTTCCATCGTCAACATGGCCAGCGTCGTCGGGGTTCACGGCAACGGCGGCCAGGCCAATTATTCGGCGAGCAAGGCCGGGCTTATCGGAATCACCAAGAGCCTGGCCCACGAGGTCGCCGGCCGCAACATCAGGGTCAACGCCATCGCCCCCGGCTTTATAGAATCGAGGATGACCGAGGTGCTTTCCCAGGAAGTGAAGGACAAAATGCTTGCGGCGATCCCCTTCAAGCGTTTCGGTCGGCCGGAGGACATCGCCAACACGGCGCTTTTCCTTGCCTCCGACCTGTCCGCCTACATCACCGGCCAGGTGCTGCAGGTGGACGGCGGGATGTTCATATAGGCGGGGTCGGGAGGAGGTAGTATGAATAAAAAAGTTGTAGTTACGGGTATGGGCGTGGTTTGCCCCATCGGGAACAGCCTCGAGGAATACGCCGCGGGTCTGAAGGCCGGCAAGAGCGGCATCGCCCCGATCACGCTGTTCGACACCACCGGTTTCGACGCCACCATTGCCGGCGAGGTCAAGAATTTCGACCCGACCCTCTGGATGGACAGGAAGGATGCCCGCAAGATGGCCCGCTTTACCCAGCTTGCCGTGGCGGCGGTCGCCCAGGCCTTTGCCGATGCCGGCCTGCTGCCGGAGCCGACCGCCGAGTCCCGGTTGTTGACAAACTGCGACCGGGATCGGGTGGGCATCGTCCTGGGCAACGGGATGGGCGGTTTCGACGTGGTAAGCGAGTCGATGCAGAAGCTCTTCGAGGCCGGCCCCAAGCGGATGCTCCCCCTCACCGTCCCCATGATGATCGCCAACGAGGCCGCCGGAAACATCTCGATGATCTTCGGCACGCGGGGACCTTCGTACACCCAGGTTACCGCCTGCGCCGCCGGAACCGACGCGCTGGGCAACGCCCTGGACCTTATCCGTTCCGGCCGTTGCGACGTCGTGGTTGCGGGCGGCATGGAGGCCCCGATCATTCCCTTTGCCGTCGGGGGATTCCAGATGCTCAAGGCCCTTTCCACCAAACGCTGCGCGGAGCCGGAGAAGGCTTCCCGTCCCTTCGACGCGGACCGGGACGGCTTCGTCATCTCCGAGGGTACGGGCGTTTTGGTGATCGAGAGCGAGGAGCATGCCCTGAGGCGGGGAGCGAAGATCAAGGCCGAGTTCGCCGGTTACGGGGCAAGCTCCGACGCCTTTCATATAACCGCCCCGGATCCTTCCGGCATCGGCGGTTCGCTGGCGGTCAAGGGTGCCATCCTCGATGCCGGGCTCAAACCCGAGGACGTCCAGTATTACAATGCCCACGGCACTTCCACCGAGATCAACGATCCCTCGGAGACGAGGATGCTCAAGATGGTCTTCGGCGAGCATGCCTACAAGATGAAGTTCTCCAGCACGAAGAGCATGACCGGGCACTGCATCGCCGGCGCCGGCGGTATCGAGGCGATCGCCTGCATCCTGGCCATCAGGGACGGATTTTACCCGCCGACGATCAACCTGGACAACCCGGATCCGGAATGCGACCTGGACTACGTGCCCCACAAGGCCCAATACGGGAAGATCGACGTCGCCGCTTCCGGTTCGCTGGGATTCGGCGGGCACAACGGCGTGGTGGTTTTCAGGCGTTACGAACAGTAATCGAAGGAAGGAATGATGAACGAGATCGAGAGTCTGCTGCCGCATCGGGAACCGTTCCTGTTTGTGGACGAGATCGTCCGGGCCGACAGGGAAAAGATCGTCGCCCGGCATGTGTTTTCCGAGAAGGAATACTTTTTCAGGGGCCATTTTCCCGAGTACCCGGTGGTTCCGGGGGTGATTCTCGTGGAGACGATGGCCCAATCCGGCGGTGCCGGGCTCCGGAAGATCGGCGTCCTGGGTGCCGGGAGCCTGTTCTTCCTGGCCTCGGTGGACAAGGTCAAGTTCCGCCGGCAGATACGGCCGGGCGAGGAGGTCCGGTCGGAGATCGAGAACCTCAGGATATCGCCCCGGATGATCAAGCAGAGCGGGAAGGCCTATGTCGGGGACGAACTGGCGGCCGAGGCCGAGTGGATGTGCCTGGTCGGCGACGCGGAGGCGAAGTGATGGCCGTAAAACCGATGGTCCGCAACAATATCTGCATCAACAGTTTCCCGGAAGGCTGCCTGGTATCGACCAAACGGCAGATCGCCCAAGTGATGGAGGCGATGGCCGGAAGCGTGAAGGCCGAAGCCGGGGCGGAACTGCCCAAACTGGCCCTGGTCGTGGGCTGTTCCGGGGGCTACGGCCTTTCCAGCAGGATTGCCGCCGCCTTCGGTTACGGGGCCGCCACCGTCGGTGTTTCCTTCGAGAAGGTTCCGGGGAAAGGCGCCGGAACCCCCGGCTACTACGGCAACCTTGCCTTCGGGGAAGAGGCCGAGAAGGCCGGCATTCCCTCGCAGACCCTCAACGGAGACGCCTTTTCCGACGAGGTCAAGGCGGAAACGGCAGCGGCGGTAAAGGCGCTTGCGGCAAAGGCCGGAGTGCCGGCAAAGATCGACCTGTTCGTCTACTCCCTGGCATCCCCGGTAAGGCTGGAACCGGCCAGCGGTATCCTGTACAAGTCGGTGATCAAGCCCATCGGGCCGACCTTCCGGGGCAAGACCCTGAACGTGATGTCAGGCGGTTTCGGCGAGGCCCAGGCGGAACCTGCGACCGAAACGGAGATCGCCGACACGGTGAAGGTGATGGGCGGCGAGGACTGGGAACTGTGGATGCGGGCCCTGGAAGGGGAGGGCCTGCTCTCCCCGCAAACCCGGAGCGTCGCCTACACCTACATAGGCCCGGAACATTCCTGGCCGATATACAAGAACGGCACGATCGGCCGGGCCAAGGAAGACCTGGAACGGGCCTGCGCCGCCATCAACAAGACCTACGCCGAAGCCGGCAAAATCGGCCGGGCCTGGGTTTCGGTGAACAAGGCCGTGGTTACCAGGGCCAGCGCGGTGATTCCGATCATTCCGCTGTACGTTTCCTGCCTTTTCAAGGTGATGAAGGAGCGCGGCCTGCACGAGGGCTGCCCCGAGCAGATCGTCCGGCTGTACCGGGAAAGGCTGTACGCCAAGGGCAGTGCCGACCCCGGAAAGGTCGCCGTGGACGAGGCCGGCCGGATACGCCTGGACGACCGGGAGATGCGGGACGATGTCCAGAAGGCGGTGCTGGAGAAGATGGCGATCGTCACCGAGGAAAATGTTTTTACGGAAACCGACGTCGCCGGGTTCAGGCACGACTTTTTGGAGGTTCACGGCTTCGACGTCGAGGGCGTGAATTACGAGGGTTCGTCATCCGAAGGATGACGGACTGCCCCGGTTGGTAGGGAGCAAAGGCCACCGGTTGGGAACCGGCGGAGTGGAGTTTTGCGAAGCAAAACCCCTAATCCAATCCGGCTTCGCCGGATTGGATTAGGGGCTGCGGGGTGGGTGGCGAAATGGTGGCTATTTTTAAGACAAAGTATTTAAAGGAGAGTAAAAATGGCAAATAATTTTCAATCATTCGTGGGTAAATTTACTCCATCAAGTAATTTAATTAAACCTTCTGAAAAAACAATTAAGAAATACAAAAATATTCTTCCTGAAGATTTAATGGATTTTTGGATGGAATATGGTTTTGGCAATTACGGGAATGGTCTTGTAAAAATTATTGATCCATCTGCTTATGAAAATGCAGTTGGAATTAATAAAGAATGTGATGTACCATTGCTCGTTGGCTCTTTTGGCGATATTTTTATATATCGGACAATTCCTGCAAAAAATTTAAAAGCCATAGGTATATTAAATGTACATTTTCG
>WQZW01000211.1 GCA_009780545.1 Treponema sp. | reverse complement strand
ACAAGATGGACGAGCGGTTCGACAAGGTGGACGAACGGCTTGACGGGATGGAGACCGACATGGGCAATCTCCGTACCGAGCTGACCGGGATAAAGACCAACCACTTCGGCCACCTGAAAGGCTTTCTTTCGGAACTTACCAGCATTCTCCTGGACAAGGACGTCATCAACAACGCCGACAGGGCAAGGCTGGACAACCAACTCAGGGAGATGTGATTCCGGGATCGGTTCGACCCGCCAAAGCAAAAAACTCCGCACGCTTCCCGCTAAGGATAAACCCAATTCCCGACAAAGTCACCCAAAACCCTTGCCCCGGCTTCGGTGCCGGTGTAAACTAAAGGAACGGGTCCGTCGCCCGATACCCGGGTATGGAGTTTGGCGGGCAAAGGGGTTGCGATGAAAATTCTGATGGTTGCGAGCGAGGCGGTGCCTTTCGCCAAGTCCGGGGGGCTGGCCGACGTGGTTTCATCCCTTGCCCTTGCCCTGGCCAAGCTGGGTGCCGAGGTCAGGATCGTGCTGCCCAGGTATTACTCCGTAGACAAGGAACAGCTTACCCACCTGCCCGGCGCCCTGGGCGTCCTCCTCGGCGAGGGCGAGCAGTGGTGCGGGGTCTACAAGGCGACCATGCCCGGTTCCGCCAAAAAGAACCCGGTCGAGGCGTACTTCATCGACCATGAGCTGTACTTCGGCAGGGACGGGCTTTACGGCACCAGCCTGGAGCCGGACTTCCTGGACAATCCCCGCCGCTTTACCTTCTTCAGCCGCGCCGTCTTCCAGCTCTGCCGCAAGCTGGACTGGTTCCCGGACATCCTCCATTCCCACGACTGGATGTCCGCCCTGGTTCCGGTCTACCTGAAGTACGCCGAACGGGGCGTGCCGGGCAGCGTTTCCGGCTTCGATCGCACCGGCTCGCTGCTCACCGTCCACAACCTCGGGTACCAGGGCATCTACAGCAGGGACAACTTCGACTACTCAGGCCTCGGCTGGGACGTGTTCTACCGGGCCGGCTTCGAGGACTGGCGCATGCTGAACTTCCTCAAGGCCGGCCTGTACAGCGCCGACCGACTGAACACCGTCTCGCCGTACTACGCCGAGCAGACCAGGACCGCCGTCCACGGCTTCCGGCTGGACGGGGTGCTGCGGTACCGGGACGCCGACTACTCCGGCATCCTCAACGGCATCGATTCCGCCATTTGGAATCCGGCGAAGGACCGCCTCATCCCGGCGACCTATTCCGCCGCCGACCTTTCCGGCAAGGCGGCGGCCAAGGCCGCCCTGCAGAAACGTTTCGGCCTGGAGGAGGACCCCGAGGTCCCGGTCATAGGAATGATAAGCCGGCTTACCGACCAGAAGGGCGTGTGGGAACTGTTCGGGCCGGGCCACGGTTCGGCCTGGGCGATATGCACGCAGATGAGGCTGCAGTTCGTCCTCCTCGGTTCCGGGGATTCCTGGTGCGAGAACGAGGTGCGCAGCCTTGCCGAGCGGCTCCCCAACCTCGGGGCCCGCATCGGCTACGACGAGGAACTCAGCCACCTGATCGAGGCCGGCTCCGACTTCTTCCTCATGCCCAGCCGCTACGAGCCCTGCGGCCTGAACCAGATGTACTCGCTGGCCTACGGAACCCTACCCATCGTCAGGCGGACCGGGGGCCTGGTTGACACCGTGGAGAACTACGTCGAGGAATCGGGCGGCGGGACCGGCTTCATGTTCGACGACCTTACCCCCCGGGCGATCTACGACACCGTGGGCTGGGCGGTCTGGGCCTGGTACAACCACCCGGAGCACATCCTGGCCATGCGGAAGCGGGCGATGGCCCTGAACTTCTCCTGGGAAAAGTCCGCGCGGGAATACCTCAGGCTGTACGAGGAAACCCTGGCCAAGGTGCGGGGAGTCGGCGAGGCGGGCCCGTGAGAAGGATCCTGCTTCCCCTGCTCTGCCTCGCCCTCGCCGCGTGCGACCATTCCCCGGAGGACGACGGGGACCTGTTAAGCGATGTTCCGCAGGTACTTCGGGGAACGTGGAAGGCCGAGGACAGCACCAGGACGTTCAGTTCCGATACCCTTACGTCGAGCTTCGGCTCGGGGGATTCTACCCTTACCATCAACGCCTCGGTAATCGAGGTCAGGCAGGTCGCGGGGAAGGCCGGATCCGAGTTCCCCACCGGATACAAAATCACCTCGGTCTGGACCGGCCATTCCTCCGTCCCCCAACTCGAGGGCCAGAAAGCGGTGGACTACTGCTTCGTCTCCACGGACGGCAAACGGATGTGGATCGACAACGGACTTCCTTCGACTCGGAACACTTACGAAAAGCAATAGGAAAAAATCATACGGGGGCCGCCCCGTAACGCCCCGCTTCCGCCGGGTGGAGTTTTGCCCTGCAAAATGCCCGAGCCGTCACACCGATCACCCCGCTTCCGCCACGTTTCCCCGAGGCAAGCGGCGGCCCGACGTCACGGTTACCTCCATCACCCGATGCTGTTTCACCGTCGAGACCTTTACCGTCAGGCCGTTCCAACGGAATTCGTCGCCGACCTGCGGGAGCCCGCCGGATTTTTCCATCACCCAGTTGCCCACCGTGGTGGCCGGAACCGGTTCGGCGGTTTCCCCCTCCGGTTCATCCCCGTCGGCGGGCGCGTCCGCCGAACCCTCCGTCTCGGCCAGGAACTGCAGCATTTCCCTGAAGCCGGTTCCGCCCAGAACCGAAAAACCGCCGTCGGCGTTGCGCCGCAGCGGTTCCCGCACCTCGTCGTGCTCGTCCCATATCTCCCCGACGAGCTCCTCCACGATGTCCTCGACCGTGACGATCCCGAGGGTTCCGCCGAATTCGTCCACCAGAACCGCCATGTGCGACTTTTTTTCCTGCAGGGTCCGCAGCAGTTTGGCGATCTTGATGGTTTTCGTCACGAAAACCACCGGTTTGACGATCTCCTCGGGCCGCCGGCCGGCCCCGATCACCTCGCGGTGAAAGTCCTTCAAGAGAATGACGCCGGTTATGTCGTCGATATTGCCGCGGTGGGCCGGAAGCCGGGAAAAACCGGTTTCGGCAAAGACGGCGTCGATCTCGGCCGGCGCGTCGTCCAGCGAAACCGCCGCCAGGTCGATCCGAGGGGTGAGGATTTCCGCCGCCGTGATCTCGTCGAAGGCAATGGCCTGGCGGATCATCCGCTCCTCGCCCGAATTGATGCCGCCGTCCTGCCTGGCCTCGCCGACGAAGGTAAGAAGCTCGTCCTCGGTGATCGCCCGGTTGCCGCCTATGCGGAAAAGACCCGCGATGAGCCTTTTCCAGACCGCCGCAAGTCGGCTGATCGGGGCAAAAAGGAGGACGAAGACCCGCAGGACGGGCGCGACGGAGACGGCGGCAAGCTCCGGGGCTTCCTTGGCAAGGGTTTTTGGGGAAATTTCCGCGAAGAGAAGCACGAGGAAGGTCGTGGCCAGGGTCGCCAGGGTAACGCCGCCGGCTCCGAACAACTCGATGAAAAGCATCGTGGCTATGGCCGAAAGTGCCATGTTTACCAACGTGTTCCCGATAAGCACGGCCGAAAGCAGCCCGTCGTAGGATTCCAGCATCCGAAGCGCAAGCCTGGCCCTCGCCGAACGCCGCTTTCCGGCGGCCTTCCTTCCGTCTGCCTTGTCCGGGGCCGTGCCGTCGGCCATGTTCCTTAGCTTGATTCGGTTGAGCGAGGCGAAGCCGGTTTCGCAGACGGAAAAAAAAGCCGAAAGGACCAGCAGGACCACAAACGTGGCCGCAAGGCCCAGATAACGCGATGCGGGACTGTCCATCTCTCTAAAGGCGCCGATCAGAATCGAACTGATGCATAAAGGTTTTGCAGACCTCTCCCTTACCGCTT
>WQZW01000210.1 GCA_009780545.1 Treponema sp. | reverse complement strand
TCCGTAACCGGCATAGCCGTAACGTAAAATGTCAAAGAAAAAATCAATATCCGAGGCGGCATCCGTCTTGGATATCGTCCCGGAGGGAACGCCGGAAGGGTATTCGCTTACACCGAACCAGGTTCTGTGTTTGCTGGCACGTTGCCTTACTGTTTCGGCGATCCGCAGGTTCTCTTCCCGATTGAAGCCGGCCGTCAAAAATCCGGTAGCGGTTTCCCAAAAATTCGGGGCAAGCGGTGCGAAGATGGTTGCCCGGTTCGCGGTTACTATTTCCCGAAGGATCGGCGGCACGTTTACGCCGGATATGTCGATGATACCGTTGGGTACTTTGTTTCCGCATGAGGAGAGTAACAGCGTTGCGACAAAGGCCAGTACGGGAAGGGCTCGGTTCATTTTTTGCTCCTTTGGCATCGAACACCTGGAACATCGCCGCCTTGAAGCCGTCGGTTTCAAGGCGGCTGAAGCAAAACTACCTGTTGTGCTGCGTTGTGGTATTAGCCGACCTTATGCTCGGTAGGTACTAGCTGAAGGGGCATTCGGGCCCGCACCGCCTGACCATCCATCATCGCCGGGCCTTGGACTGCCCCAACCATTACCCTGACCGCCTGCGATGACAGTGCTTGCCCATTCCGGTTCGCCTGAACTTAGGCTGCCAAATGCAATTCCGGTACCGACAATGCCCAACATCAAAACACCGGCCACCACCGCAGCAAAAAAGCGTTTTTTCATCTTGGTCCTCCTCAAGCTTCCCGTGCACCGTTGCGGACAACCAGGTTGTCCATTTGCCCCGGTTGCACGTTTTCTGTTATGTCCTGGTTTTCCGGAGGAAAACTAGGACCCGTCTTCCCAATATGGTACTACCGGTATGATTTGCTGTCAACAATTTTTTCGAGTTTTTGCGATTTTGGTTTGGAGCGACGGCTTCCCGCTAGTGAGTACCGCTAGTACAGATAAGGAACGATGCGGTACCGCACCTTCTCCCTGTACTTTTGCCACGACGGGCCGTATTTTTCGGCGGCGAGTTTCTCTTCGCCCAGTTGCCGCAGGAACAGCAGGATGCCGCAACAAAGCGGGTACGGCCATACCGGAATCCCGGCGGAACCGGCCGCCAGGGTAATCCCGACGGACATAAAAAATTCCCCCAGGCAGTCCACATGCCGGCATGTTCCCCAGAACCCGCCGGAGGGAAACGACAGCCCGCCTTCGCCCAGCGGAAGCTGCCTCATGCCCAAGAACCGTTTCTCCGGGGCAATCGCGAAGTAGTACTTCTGCAGGGTCGCCCCCCGAAAGAGGATCCAGCCTGCGGCAAACACCGCGATGGCGTTCGCGTACGTCCAGGCCGGCCTTCCGGGGTCGGGCGTTTCCGCCGTCAGCCACAGGACGGCAAGGTGGAAATGGGGCCGAAAGGCAAGCCGACCCAAACCCAGCTTAAGCCCCGGCCTTTCCGCGACGAAGCCGTCCGCGTAAAGGTTTGCCCCCTCGAAACTCAGCGATTCCCAGACCGAGAAGGTCAGCAGCATCGCCGCCAGGAGAAAGCCCGGATTGTAGGGATCGAAGGTTTCCAGGTGCCGGGCGAGGAACGACAGGACGTTGATCTGAAGCGTTACCGTGCCGCACAGGTACAGCCACACCTTGGCATCCAGGAGCAGGGAACCTTTTTCGTAACGGGGATTTTCCGACCTGCCGAGCCAAAGGTCGGCAAGGAAATTCCTGCCCCTGCCCGGCCGGGGCAGGACGGCTGCCAGGGCAAAAACCAGTCCCAGGGTCGCGGAACCGGCAAGGCCGTACCAGCGGATCCGGTACGCCCAATCCCAGGGAACGAGCCGGAGGTAACCGAGGACCAGCCACAGGAGTATGGCGCCCGGCAGCACGAGGTGGCCGTTCAGCTTGTACCGAAGCGGTTTTCCCGTCCTGTCCCGGCCCTTCCTTACGACCGCCGGCAACCCAACATGCAGGACCGTGATGACGGCACAGACGACCCAGGGAGAAAGAAAACCGATTATTCCTTCAATGTCCATAAGTCCCCGTCAAGGCATCGTCCTGTCCCGGCCCTAGTTGCCCCGCAGCGTCCTCATCGCCGAGTCGAAGTTGTCGGTAAACAGGGGACTGTCCAGAACGTACCTGCGGAGGAGCTGTTCGTTGCCGTCGGAAACCCATGAGGCATGCTCTCCGGCGATGGCCGCGCGGGCATCCTCGTCAAGTTCGGTTTCCTCCGTCGGAAGAAGCACCAGGACGTTGCCCTCCTGCACGACGGGCCTCGAGGGACTGCCGACCGGGCCGGAGAACGCCTCGATCCAGAACTGCCTGTTGCTGCCGGCCCTGCGGATCTCCTCGATGTCGGCGGATTCTATGGAAGGAAACAGCTCGATATTGCCGAAATTCAGGGGTATCGGGCCGAAGCTCCGCCTCTGCACCTGAACGTCCTGCATGGCAAGTGCGGCCTCGAAGCCCCGCTCGGCAACCAGGGTTGCGAAGTCCCCGGCAAGGGCCAGCGCCCAATCCTCCATCCTCCCGCGGGCGAAGCTCCGCATGTAGGCCCGTACGTCGCCCATCAGCACCGTGTCGGCAATGTCGGGCGCCCGGGAATCGGCCTCGGCCCGAAAGAAGGCCCAGGCATCGTTTATCCGCAGAAGGTCGCCGATCTCGCCCGACGCAAGGGCAAGAACCGTGTCGAGAAGGTCCGGGTCCGGAATGTCCCGCCTAAGGTCGTACGAAAGCCGGGGTCCCATGTCGCCGCCCCGGTCGGCAAAGGTATCCGCCGAGTAGGTTCTCGCCGCATCCTCGAACGTAATCTCGCCGGAAAGCACCGATTCCAGCACCCGCCTTGCCTCCCGCTCGTTACCCTTGACCGTGATCATCGAAAGGTGGGAGGAGCGGAACAGGTCCGGGTTTTCCAGAAGGAAGGCCTCGTACCCCGATTCCGGAAAGGCATCCACCGAAAAGACCGCCATCTCGAAGCTCCGCCGGGTTCCGGCCATCATCGCCAGGAATTCCCCCTCGGCATCGGAGGCCAGAAGCCCGTTGACGTCGTCGAGGAACCGCTCCCTGACGATGTTCTCCTGTACCTGCCTCCACAGGGTAAGCCTGCGGTTCGCGTCGAGCCGGGTGTACAGCGTCGGCGAGAACACCCCGTTTTCCTTGAACATATCCAGGCCCGCGACTTCCCTGTCGACCACGGTCGGGGGCACCCGGAAGCCGGCCCTCCGCATGGTCCGCAGGATCGCCGTGTGGACCGCCGTGGTCTCGAAGGCGTCCCTCCAGATGCTGTATTCCATCTGGGGCGAAATCTCGCCGAGTATCATGGAGTACCACTGGCGGGTCTGCTCGTACTGCTGGGCGAAGAAGCTCCCCGGAACCAGGTTGATCGGTATCCCGTCATAGCGGCCGAAGTTCAGTTCGCCCGAACCTCCGGAACGGGAGCCGGTATTGATGCTCGGCACGAAGACGAAGGCGACGACGATGATGCCCAGAACGACAAAGGTCCCGATAAACAGGAACGGATTTGCCTTAAACCTCCGAAGCATCTCCGATCCGCCCTCGTGCTCTGGTTTCTTTTTCCCTGCGGTAGCCATAGAATCTGTTCTCCTTGTGTTGGGCCTTGCCGTCGGCGTGCTTCCGCCCGGTATGCCGGCTTTCCCCGCCCGCCGAAACCGGCGCGCCGATCTCGGGACAAGGGAAGCTCCTTCAAGTATAGCCCTTTGGCGGGCTTTGTCTAGTGTACTGTCCGTTTTCCCAGGGCAACAGCATTTAACTTTTGGCCCCGCCGAGTAACCGCGCTTTTGTGCGGTTTAGGTTGGGGAAGAGATTCAACCACGGAGTTACACGGAGAACACGGAGTTTCAGTTCGAGATTCT
>WQZW01000209.1 GCA_009780545.1 Treponema sp. | reverse complement strand
GGTGGATTTCTTCTCTCCCATGGTGGACGATCCGAGGCTGTTCGGCAGGATCGCCGCGGCGAACGCCCTCAGCGACGTCTACGCCATGGGCGGCACGCCGCTTCTGGCCCTCAACCTCGTCTGCTTCCCGGAAGCCCTGCCCAAAACGATTTTGCAGGATATTCTTGCCGGTGGCGCGGAAAAGATCGCCGAGGCCGGGGCGGTTCTCGGCGGCGGCCATTCGATCTACGACAAGGAACCCAAGTACGGGCTTGCCGTTACCGGCCGGGTGGCCACCTCGAAGATCATCCGCAACGACACGCCGGCGGTCGGCCACCGGCTCATCCTGACCAAGGCCCTGGGTTCCGGCATCGTCATGGCGGCCCTGCGCGCGGGCGAGGCGGAAGCGGCGGCGGCGGAAAAGGCCTTCGCCGTCATGCAGCGGCTGAACCGCCGGGCCGCCGAAAAGATGGCCGGCTTTCCGGTGAGCGCCTGCACCGACATCACCGGTTTCGGCCTGCTCTCCCACCTGCTGGAACTCTGCGGCGCTTCGGTGTCGGCGGAAATCTTCCCGGAAAAAATCCCCGTCATTCCCGGCGCGCTTGCCTATGCCGAGGAATTCCTGCTCACCGCAGCCGGCCAGCGCAACCGCAACCACTTCGCAGCCTCCGGCGACGTCGATCTCCTGCCCTTCGGCCTCCAGGAAATCCTCTTCGATCCCCAGACTTCGGGCGGCCTTCTGATCTGCGTCGCCGAGGACCGCGCCGAGCAATTGCTGGACGACATCCGCAAGGATGACGAGGATGCCTCCATTGTAGGAAGGATTACCGAACGGGGGGAAAAGGCCGTAACCTTTGCCGTTTGACGGGGAAAATACCGAGTTTGATCGGCGGTTTCCGAAGGAGCGAAATTGTGAACGTTCTTGATATGAGGGGAATCCAGTGCCCGATTCCGGTGGTGAGGGCGAAGAAGGAACTGGAGCGGCCGGAATGTTCCGGGGTGATCGTCATCGTGGACAACGAGATCGCCGTGCAGAACCTGAAAAAAATGGCCGACGGCAAGGGGCATTCCTTTTCGGCGGTTCCGGAGGACGGCGGCATTTTTAGGGCGACGATTCTCAAGGGCGGGAGCCGGCCGACGGAAACCGTTCCGGAACGACCGGCGGAACGAAGCGATGCCGGGCGGAACGGGCCGGAAGCTCCCGGAATCACCGTGCTGGTTTCCGCCGACAGTCTGGGAACCGGCAGCGAGGACCTGGGAAAAATACTGATAAAGGGATTTTTGTTTTCGCTCGGCGAACTTGATAATCCTATTACCACGATCATTTTCATCAACGGCGGGGTAAGGCTCGTTGTCAACGGCAGCAACACGATCGACGACCTGCGGGGAATGGCCGAACGGGGCACGAAAATCCTTGCCTGCGGAACCTGCCTGAATTACTACGGCCTGACCGAATCCCTTGCCGTGGGGGAAATCGCCGACATGTACGCCATCGCCGGCATTCTCGTCGGCCCTGGCAAACTGGTGTCGCTTTGAGCCGGGAACGTACCGCGGGCGAACTGCTGGGCATCGGGGACCGGCTTCCGGCCGTGATCGCCATCGTGGGCTGCGGGGGCAAGACCTCGTTCATCGAAAGCCTCGCCCGTGAATGTGCGGGCCGGAAGGTGCTGATCAGCCCGACCACGAAGATTTTTTTACCGAGGATGGAAGGGACGGCCCTTTACGTCACGCCGGAGGAATGGGCCGGGCCGGCATCCGCTCCCGGAATCCGGTTCGCCGGAGTGCCCAACCCGGAAACCGGCAAGCTGGAGGCCCTCCCCCCGGAAACGCTTGCCGGCCTCGTCCCCGGATACGATCTGACGCTGCTGGAAGCGGACGGCTCCAAGGGCCTTCCCTGCAAGGGCTGGCGGGATTACGAGCCGGTGGTCCCGCCGTACTGCACGGACACCGTGGGCATCGTCGGCTTTTGCGGCCTGGGCAAAAGGGCCGGCCCCGGCACCGTGCACCGACCGGAGGAATTCCGCCGGCTTACCCGAATCGGGGAGGGGGAGACCGTAACGGCGGAGGCGCTGCGGAAAATGGTCTGCGCCGAAAACGGGATGTTCAGGCGGTCGGCCGGAAGGAGGAGCGTCTTCGTCAATCTTTGGGACGGGGAATCGGCTGAGGAAGCGGCCCGGGATTTCCTTGAGGGAATTGCCCGCGCCCATCCCGGACGCTTTTCCTGCCTGGCCTACGGGAACGCCCGGGAGAACCGGTGGAAGGAGGTCCCTCATGCCGCATAGCGATCTGGTGATTATCCGAGGGGGAGGGGACCTGGCCACCGGGGTCGTCCAGAAATTTTGGCGGAGCGGGCTTGCCGTCCTGGTGCTGGAAGCCCCGGCGCCGACGGCGATACGGCGGACCGTTTCCCTCTGCGAAGCGGTCTATGACGGCCGGGCGAAGGTCGAGGACGTGGAATGCGGGCGGATAGAACGGCTTGCCGAAATCGCCGCATGCCGGGACCGGGGACTCGTTCCCCTGTTGGTGGATCCGTTCGGGGAAAGCATCGGGGAACTGCGGCCGCTTGCCGTGGTCGATGCGGTGATGGCGAAGCGGAACCTGGGGACGAGGGCGGACATGGCACCTGCGGTTCTGGCCCTGGGCCCCGGCTTTCGGGCCGGAACCGACGCGCATGCGGTGATCGAGACCTGCCGGGGCCATGACCTGGGCCGGCTTATCCTTCAGGGAGAAGCCCTGCCTGATACCGGCATTCCGGGGGAGGTCGGGGGGAAGGGGGCCGAGCGGGTGGTCCATTCCCCGGCGGCCGGCGCGGCGGTCGGCCTGTGCCGCATCGGCGACCTTGTGGAAGCGGGACAACCGCTCTGCCGGATAGAGGTTCCCGGGGAAGATGCCCGGCTCGTCCCGGCCCCGTTTGCCGGTCTGCTCCGGGGACTGATCCGGGACGGCCTTGCAGTCCATGCCGGGATGAAGATCGCCGACGTCGATCCCCGCACCGACGTCCGCTGGCAGGGAATCTCCGACAAGGCCCGCTGCGTCGGCGGTGCGGCCCTGGAGGGATTCTTTTATCTGACCGGTTTGGTCGGACGGAGTCCGATTAGGCTTGGGGGATTGGCCGGTAGGTAAATGCGGGGCGTTACGGGGCAGCGCCCCGTTCGGGGGGTAGGTCGAGACCCGCTACTGCGGGGCTCGACCTCAGGGGGGCTTGGCCCCCCGCATAATGGGTAAACAAGGTGGAGATTTGCTTTGCAAATCTCCTAAATCCAATCGGCCTTCGGCTGATTGGATCGGGGGCTTGGCCCCCCGCATGGTGATTGTCGGGAGTGAAGGGGTGGAGAATTGCCAAACTCCGTAGGAGGTTGGCAATTCTCCTGAATCCAATCTTACGAAGTAAGATTGGATCGGCTTGGCCCGATTCTTGATTTAAGGAGAGATACGATGGACGGAACCCTGGATTTCGTGAGGGAGCAGGTGGCGGCGGGGCGGCGAGTCGCGTTGGTTTCGGTGACCGGGAGCGCGGGGAGTTCGCCGGCGAGCGAGGGGCAGGCGATGGCCGTTCTTGCCGACGGGACCGCGCGGGGGACGGTCGGGGGCGGGGCCTGCGAGGAGCGGCTGCGGCTGGCGGCGGTCGAGGCGATACGTTCCGGGCGGAAGACGTTCGAGTTTTTTTTCGACCTGGCCGAAACCGGGATGGTCTGCGGGGGCAGCGTCAAGGGTTACGGGCATATTTTCGGGGACGAGCGGCGGCTGCTGATCTTCGGCGGCGGGCACATCTCCCAGTGCCTGGCACCGCTGGCCCTGTCCGCCGGGTTTGCGGTGCGGGTGGTGGACGACCGGCCCGAGTTCGCCGAGCGGTTTCCGGGGATTCCCTACCTTGCATGTCCGCCGGAG
>WQZW01000208.1 GCA_009780545.1 Treponema sp. | reverse complement strand
GGACGTGGCCTTTCAGCTGGAGCTTTTCGGGGTGCGCAGGGTGCCCAGCGTCTACCTCGGGGGCGGCACTCCCTCGACCCTGGGCCCGGACCGCATAACCCGGCTCCTTGACGGCCTTTCCCGTCTTCTGCCCCCCCCGCAAACCGGAACCGAAGGGCCTGAACCCAGGGAAATAACCGTGGAGGCGAATCCGGAAACGGCCGACCGGGACTTCCTTGCCGCCTGCGCCGCCGCCGGGGTAACGAGGGTAAGCCTCGGGGTGCAGAGCTTCGATGCCGCCGCCCGCTCCGGCATCGGTCGCTCCGGAACGCCGGAGCGGGTCTGCCGGGGCCTTGCCCTCGCCGCCGAGCTTTTCCCGGGGCGTTTTTCCGCCGACCTCATCTCCGGCCTTCCCTTCCAGGACCTCGCCGTCCTAAAGGCCGACGTCGCCCGCCTGTCGGACTTCGGCCCGGAGCACGTTTCCCTGTACGGCCTCATCCTGGAACCCGGCACGCCGCTGTACCGGAAGCGGGCCGAAACACCCCTCCCGACCGACGACCTCGCCGACGACCTCTGGATCTCAGGCCGCGACCTGCTGGAGGAAGCCGGCCTGTCCCAGTACGAGGTTTCCAACTTCGCCCGGCCGGGCAGGGAATCGGTCCACAATATCCGCTACTGGCGCATGGAAAGCTGGCTTGCCGCCGGCCCTTCCGCATCGGCCACGGTTATCGGCCGGAACGGCGACGGAACGCCGGCCGGCCGGCGCTATACCTACCCGGAAGACCTCGACGGATACCTGGCATCGCCGGGGCCTCTCTCCGACCTTGCCGAATGCCGGGCGCTTTCCCCCGACGACCTTCTCCGCGAAAGCCTGTTGATGGGATTCCGCTATCGGGAAGGCCCGGACGAAGGGCTTTTCCGGGAACGCTTCGGCATGGGCATCCGGGAACTCATCCCGGAAACTATCGGACGCTGGCGGTCGAGGGGCTTTTTCCGGACGGAATCCTCCCTCGGGCCTTCGCCTTCCGGCCTGCTGTTCGTCAACGCCTTCATCCGGGACGCCTTTACCGAGCTTGACAAATAAGCGGATCGATCGGTTTGCGGGAAGGCGGTTTGTGTGCCGTTCGCTTCCGGCTACCAGACTTTCGGTTCGAAGCCTTCGGGAACGTCCATGCGCATCGTGTCGCCGGACTGCACGACCACGTAAAAGCCGGTCTTGAGCGCGGCAAGCCTTTCCCCGCTTCCGAACACGGCCCCGGCGACCGCTCCCAGGATTCGCCGCCGATCCCCCGTCTCGCCAAGCCATTCCCGAAGTTTTTCCAGCTTCCCGCCGTGACTTTCTATGTCCTTGACGCTCGGTTTTCCCTTGGTCTCGACGGCAACGATCGTGTCCTTGTTTTCCAGAAGCAGGTCGATTTCGGCCACCACCCTTCCGGCCGAATCCTTCAACTTTCGCCGCGGGGAAACCTGGCTGAACCGCAGGCCCATTTCGGCAAAACGGTCCTCGATCCCGGGAAGCACCAGATGTTCGATCACTTCCCCGAAGGTGTTGCTTATGCCGCCGACTTGCCGGTTGGCCTCCTGGATTCGGCGGTCGGCCCTTTCCCAGTTCTCCACCATTCCGGCCCACTTCCGGTCGAATTCGGCTTTCTCTTCCGCCCGTTTGCGCTCATACTCCTTGTTGCGTTCCTCGTTCTCCGCGATTTTTGCGTAGAACATCTCCCAGAACTGCTCGACCGTGAGGCCCTCAGGTGCCCTGTACTTGTCCGTTGCCGCCATAGTGAATCTCCCGTTGTTCTGAATATAGCCTGCGTCGATTTCGCCGTCAAGCTTCGGTTCGGTGCCCTCAAGTCGCCGTTCGACCTGTTGCCGTCGCCTACGCTTACATGAGGGCGGCAAAGCGCGATTTGCTTTAGTCCGCCGGAAACAAAAAAACACGTTCCGGTTTTCCCGCAGGCCTTTCGGTCCGGGTACCGACAGGAACGTGTCGCTCGTGTTTGCGCGCCAGTTCAATCCGACTTGTCGGATTGGATCGGCTTGCAGGAAAGCGGTTTGTTCTGCGGGAAACCGACCTGCGGTCCGCAGAGCTCGGGGCGCACTTTTCAACCGCCTACCTTTTCATACACCGTCCGTTTGAGGCCCCGGACACGGGCGAGGGAGACGGATGCGAGAACGCCCGGCGCCCTTTCGCCGACCCATTACGCCTCGTCGCTGAGCTCGAGACTGTTCTTCTTGTTGGGGAACAGCAGCGAGATGCCGACGAATACCACAAGGCTGACGATGAGCCCCGGAATGATCGGTTCCTGGAAGCCGAAGAGCGCCAGCTTGTTGCCGGCCCCCATGTAGCCGTTGTAGATCTCGATGAACAGGGTCATAAGGCTGCCGAGGATGATCGACAGGAAGGCGCCGAGCGGGGACGCCTTCTTCCAATAATGCCCCATGACGTAAGGGAAAAAGGTTCCGGCGGCCCGAAGCGTGAACGAGATCACCAGAACCTGGATGAGGCTCCGGGTGTTCGTCAGGGCGATGATCATGGCGATGGCGCCGGTGACGATCATCGTGATCTTGGTAACGTTCATGATCTCCTTGTCGGAGGCTTTCGGCCGCATGTACACTTTGTACAGGTCCACGCTGAAGATACAGCCGGCGCCCAGCATGTCGGAGTCGGCGCTGGACATCGTGGCCGAGATGATCGCCGCGAAAAGAACGCCCACGATGAGGGCCGGCATGGTGTTGACGGCGAGCACCGGCAGGGCGTAGCGCGTCCCGTTCTGCATCAGCACGTCGGCCGGGATCGTGCCCTTGGCGATGAGGGCGATCATTATCAGGCCGAGCACGGTAGGGATGAAGGCGAACAGGAAGTTGACGCCGCTGGCCATCAGCGAGCCGATCCGGGCGGTCTTGTCGTCCCTGGCCGAGTAGAAGCGGGAGATGTTCTCCTGTCCCACGGTGAAGGTGGCGATGTACATCACCAGAAGCGAGACCACCGTCATCGGGCCGATGCCGCTATTGAAGAACCGCATCTTTTCCGCCGGCACGTTGGCCACCACGTTGTCCCAGCCGCCGATCGTGGAAAGGGCGAAGGGAATGGCCAGGGCCATGCCGATGACGATGAAAAACACCTGCATGATGTCGGTAAGGGTGATGCTCCACATCCCGCCGATGACCGAATACGCCGTGACGAAGATCGCCACGAGGACCACGGCCGTCCGGTAGTCGAGGTTCAGCATCACCGAGGTGATCGTGGCCGAAGCGATGAACTGCGAGGCGGTAAGGCCGATCAGGGGGATGATCATGATCACCGCCGCCATTGCCCCGGAACCTTTCCCGTACCTCCGCCTGAAGTATTCCGGCACCGTCTTGACCATCGACTGCCGGAACTTCCCGCCGACGAAGGTAAGGAAGATGAATGCCAGGGCCATCGTCATCACGTACCAGGAAGCGCCCATGCCCCAGTCGCCGTAGGCCCTCTCGACCACGCCGAGCGAGCTTCCCCCGCCGATCTCGGTCGCCGCCAGCGCGCCGGCGGTAAGGAAGGGCCCGAGCCGCCTTCCGGCCAGCATGAAGTCCGTGTTGTTGCTGATCTTCGTCCTGGAATACAGGCTTATCCCCAGCATCGCCAACAGGTAGAGCACTACCACGGAAACCACGATCCAATTCAATCCGCCCATACGTTCTCCTCCTCGAATTCCGCCCCGCCTCCGGTGGGGCCGTCATGGATATTCATGAAATCTGCCGACCCGAGACAAGGGTCCCTGACAAATTTCCCCCTCATGGTATCATGGATTTGGAATTTGTCCAGTATTTTCGGGTTATGTTGCGGAAATCGGCAACCCTCCGAATACCGTCGATTCGGAGGGGGTTTTCGGAAGTTGCCCGAGGGGACGGCCCGGCCTACCCTACGGCAGGTCGGGCCAAACTCAGTTTCAGCCTATCACCGTGC
>WQZW01000207.1 GCA_009780545.1 Treponema sp. | reverse complement strand
CGCGGGGCAGGTCGGTTCCGATAATGCCCCGGTGCCGCAAAAAGTAACTTCAACTCCTTCTCCCCGCAGCGTCCATGCCGGAAACGGGCGATCCCTGGTTATCGATACGGCGGGCACCCTGTGGACCCTGGAAGGCAACGGTGCCGTGGAGCTCCCCGTGGACGCGCGGCTGTCCCTGGTGCAGCTATCCTTTGGCGGTACCGTCGAGGATGTTTCCGCGGGCGGCAGGCACGATCTGGTTCTGATCGTATTTGCGGACAATTCGACCGTTCTTTATGCTCGGGGCGCGAATGAATCCGGTCAGCTTAGCAACGGATCTTTCGACGGCAACGGATACGTTACCGTTCCCTTTTGATCCTCGCCCCGATCCCCGTCTTTTAGTCTATCAATGCGGTAAGCCTGTCCACCCGGGCTTTTCCCCCGTTCCCCTTGCCGGGCCCCGAACCGAGTTCGCCCCTGCAACGGAAGCAGCCGAGTATGTGGATGTGGTGGCCGTTGCCCGGGAGGGACGCAATCCTGGCCACGAGCTTTTCCTCTAGGTCCAGCGAGGCCCCGCAGACCGGGCAGCTCCGTTTGACGCCCCCGGCAAGGCAGTACGCGCAGCCCTGGATGTGCATCAGCCTGTCCCGGCCGCCGGTTATCGAGGGATACGCCTGGGTCTTGACCAGTTCGCCGCCCGTCAGCAGGCCCTGGCAGACCGGGCAGGTCCGTTCCCGCTCCTCCTGCGCCGGCCTTTCCCTCGGCTTGGGGTCCGCGGGCTCGGCCCGTTCGGGCGCCGTGTTTTCGGGCTTTCCTTCGAGATTCCGCCCGCCGCCGGCGGCTTTCCGGCCCCGGCCGAAGCCGGTCATAAAACCGTACAGCAGCCACAGTATGGCGGAGGAACCGATCGTCAAAAACAGTATCTGTAAAAAGTTTTCCATTCCCGTTACACTCTTAGCGTGGCAGTCCTTTACATTATCGGCACGCCGATCGGAAATCTGGGCGATATAAGCTTCCGCGCGGTGGAGATTCTCAAGGCCGTGTCCCTGGTGGCCTGCGAGGACACCAGGCGCACCCAGAAGCTCCTCAACCATCTGGGGATTAGGGTGAGGATGCTTTCCTGTCGCGCCCAGAACGAGGAATTTGCCGCCGGAAAGGTGATCGCCGCCCTTGAGTCGGGGCAGGACGCGGCCTACGCCAGCGATGCCGGAACGCCGGCCCTGAGCGATCCGGGGGCAAGGCTGGTCCGCCTGGTCCGGGACGCCGGCCATCGGGCAATTCCCGTTCCCGGCCCTTCGGCCTTCGCCGCCCTGCTCAGCGTGGCCGGCGGCACGGACAAGACCGTCGTCTTCGAGGGTTTCCTTTCGCCCAAACCCGGCCGCAGGAGAACCCGCCTGAAGGAGCTTTTGGCGATGGACGCGGCGGTCGTGCTGTACGAATCCCCGTTTCGGGTGATAAAACTCCTTGAGGATATTGCCGGAATCGATCCGATGCGGTATACTTTCATAGGAAGGGAAATGACCAAAGTTTACGAGGAGCATATCTGGGGCAGTGCCCGGGAGGTGCTCGAAGCGGTTTCCGGCGGGGGAGAGCCCGTCGGGGAGTTTTCGGTGTTCGTGGGCGGTCCGGGCGGGGTTAACAAATCGGTCCCGGCTGCCGATAATGAGTACAGGAAGGTTACAAATGGTCGATAGAATAGGTCAGATGAACCCCGTTCAGATGGAAAACAGGATCGGGAAGGGTAATCAAGTCTCTGGAGGGGACGGCTTTGATTCTATTAGCCTGTCGGCGGAAGCGGTGGCCAGATCGGAGGTCTACCGTGTTTCCGAGTTGGCAAAGGCGGCGGAAGGGCTGAGCGACGCGCGAATCGCCGAACTCAGGGAGAAGATCAGCGATCCTTCCTATTTTGCCCGTGTCCGCGAGGCCACGGCCGACAAGATACTGGACGCTTTCGGCGTCTGAGAAACCGCCGGTCAAGTCCGCCCGGATTTGACCCGGTTCCCGTGCGGGCCGCCGGCAGCCTACGGTTGCCGGCGGCCGCATGGCGTTTGCGGCCGTCCTTATCCCCCCGAACTCCCGTCCGTTCCATGGCATCGCAAAAATCAATGTTGACGGACATGCAAAGCCCTGCCGACGAAAGCGGTCCGTCCTCCCGAGGAAGGCGGACTTGGAAGACACGTTCCGCCCGCCGAAAACCGATTCCCCTTCCTCGATCCCTCCCGATCCTAATCCCGCAGGACCAGGTTCGACAGCCTGCGGTAGTTTTGGTTGAGGACGTCCTTGGCTTCCGGCCCGAGGTCCTCGCCGGATTCCCCGATCAGGGCTTCCAGGCTTGCCAGGCTTTCGGCAAGGGCGGAATGGAAACCGCGGGAACAGCGGAACCGGTAGCCGCCGTCGCCGGTCGCGCAGAGGCCGAGGAAACCCAGTTCCCTGGAGCCTTTTTTCCACGGGACGGGCCTTGCGATGCCATCCAGGAAGGGCAGGATCTCCTCCAGTTCCTCAGGGACGGCGAAGTCCCGCTTTCGGGGCCATCCCCGGCTCAGGGCGTTCTCCGGGTCGAGGAAGGGGGCCAGCCTTAGGATGAGGCCCAGCTTCTCGCCGTCCAGCAGGAGCAGGTTCCCGAAGACGATCCGCCCTTTCAGGCCCTTGGGCAGGCCTTTCCCGGAGCCGGCGGAAAGCCCGTCCCGCAGCGCTTCCAGTTTTTCCCATGGGAGGACGGCGGTCCGTTTCCCGCCGACGCCCGTCACTTGGAAGATTTCGCCCGCGATGGTGATGCTGTCGGTAAAGTCGCCGGCCTTTTTCAGCGTGCCGGGTTTTTTCCGCCCGCTCCCGAAAAGCCCTTCCTGCCCGCCGGATTCCCGTGCGAGGAAATCCGGGGCGATCCGCCGCAGGACCTCGGCGGACAGGGGCGAGACCGACATGGCGTAGGTCCGGCCGGTGCGCACGATCTCGCCCGCGACGATGTACCTGGGGTGCATCCTGAACATCACCGAGCCGGGATGTATGGTGATCTTGTCGGCGGTAAGGCTCCGGTAGCTGGCGTTCTTCCGTCCCCGCCCGTCGTCCGGCCTTCCCCGTTCCGGCGTTTCCGGGCCCTCCCTGACGCAGACGAACTGGATCATCCCCCGGCCGACGCAGCAGAGGTAGTCGTCGACATCGCCCCCGCCGAGCAGGGGAATCCCCAGGGAACCGGCGATCTCCTCCAGTTGGACCGCCACGTTGGCGATTTCCGCCATGCCCCGAAAATCGAGAAAATTGTCCTCGCAGAATTTCTGCCCGTCCGCCGCTCCGGTAAAGGCCCGGAACAGTTTGAGGTAGGAGATAAAGTCGCCGCGGTCGTCCCGAAAACGGTGATGGGCCTTGCGCGCGTCGGTTTCCTCGCCGGGCGGAAGGACGTAGGGACTCTGCGTGGAAAGAAAGGCCGCCGCGACGATCGTTTCCCGCAGGACTTCCGGGTGGGCCAGTATCGCCTCGACGATGATCCTTGACTGCCTCGGCGCGAGGGGAAATTCCGTCATCATTTTTCCCACGGTCGAAAGGCTGCGGTCGGGGTTTAGCGCGCCCAGGAGGTTCAGCGTTTCCATGCCGGCGATCAATCCTTCCTTTCCCGGGGTGGAAATAAAGTCGAAGTCCTCGAAGTCGCTGATCCCCAGGTCGGCCATGCGCAGGATCACCTCGGAAAGGTCGGTGCGGAAAATCTCCTCGGTGGTGAACAGCGGGCGGTTCTCGAAATCCTTCCTTGAGTACAGCCGGTAGCAGGTGCCCTCGCAGGTGCGCCCGGCCCGGCCCCGACGCTGGTTGGCCGAGGCCTTGGAAACCGGCGCTTCCACCAGGCTCGAGGTAAAGCTTCGGGGATTGTACCAGTTCAGCTTGGAAAGCCCGGAATCGATCACGGCGGTGATTCCTTCAATAGTGATGGAAGTTTCGGCGATGTTGGTGGAAAGGACGACCTTGG
>WQZW01000206.1 GCA_009780545.1 Treponema sp. | reverse complement strand
TCCTCCGATTCCCTTTCCCCGCTGCGCCGGGGCATCGAGGCCGGCTTTACCGCAAAGGAACCGGAAACCGCCGAAATCCGCCCTTCCGGCATCCCCGGCAGGCAGCCCCGAATCCCGCCGGCTTTACGGAACCGCTGGAAGGAAGGAGCCCCGGTTTCCGGCAGCTGGTTTTCCCTGGGCGGCGAAGTCGAGGCGGAGGATTCCCTGGACGAGGCCCGGCGCGACCGGGAACGGGTCCGCCTGCTGCTTGCCCGTTGGGGCATTCTCTGCAGGCCGCTGTTGGCCCGGGAGGAACCGCCGTTCTCGTGGTCCGCCCTCCTCCCCGCCATCCGCCTGATGGAGCTTGCAGGCGAACTGGTCGCCGGCCGTTTCTTCGCCGGCATCGAATCCCTGCAGTTCGCCTCCCCGGCCATCGCCGCCGAACTGGACCGCGCCGAATCCCTTTCCGGCCTCTACTGGCTCAACGCCACCGACCCGGCCAATCCTGCCGGCCTCGGCATCCGTGGCCTGGATGACGGCTTTTCAAGCGACCGCTTTCCAAGCGGTCGTCTTCCGGAACGGCTTGCCTCCACCCGCCTGTACTTCCAGGGCCGGAATCTCCTGGCCGTCAGCCGTCGGAACGGCCGCGACCTGGAAATCTTTTCCGGCCCCGAAGCGCCGGAAATCGCCCCGCTGATCGGCCTTCTCAAAATCCCCCGCACCCGAAAGACCTTGCCGGAAGGCAAACTTGTCATCGAAAGCATCAACGGCACGGCCGCCCCGGTAAGCCCTTTCGCCCCGGCCTTCCGTTCCGCAGGCTTCATCCCGGATCGGCGCTGCCTGTATCTGTGGTAGCGAACCTGGGATATTTAAAACGGATAAAGCGAGGCGTAGTAATCATCTATACTTGGTAAGTAAACAATACCGGCAGGATAGGCCTGGAGGGCGGCAACCAAAAACGGTTTTCTTGCGTTCGGATGAATAATTCTTGCATTATTCCCCGAAATGAAGTACAATCTTTGTAGGGATGTGTTCCCGTGGGCATAGTTAAAAACGATCGTGGAGGTGGGTTATCATGACAATGGAATGGGAAAAAGAAGTTTTCATTCCCTGGAAGAGCGAGTATATGGGCGGCATACCCATCATCGACGATCAGCACAAAACCCTGATAGGGCTGGCCAACGATCTTTACGAGGCCTGCAAGGAACAGTCTTCCGCTGCGGACGGCTTCAGGACGGCGGTGCATGCGGTGGTCAACTATGTCAAGATACACTTCTCCACCGAGGAGAAGATCATGGCCCGGATAAACTATCCGGGGACGACGGAGCACAAGAACGAACACAAGGAATTCGTCCAGCAGGTACTTCAGGAAGTAAAGGACTTCGAGGCCGGCAAACGCTTTGCCTACTACGACTTCCTCAACTACCTCCGGGACTGGACGCTGAACCACATCGCCCATACGGACAAAAACATGGTAGACTACGTGCTCAAGCTGGCCAAGCAGGGACTGCTCAACCAGGAGAATCATTAGAAAGTCGCCATTCGGGATATTGAAATTTGATGCCGCTATGGCTATACTAGCGTATGGGTAAAGCCTACGTTTTTGTAAACCAGAAGGGAGGTGTCGGCAAGACCACTTCCGCTCTCAATATAGGTGCTTATCTTGCCATCGAAGGCAAGAAGGTTCTTCTTGTTGATTTCGATTCCCAGGCAAACCTTTCCAGCGGCATCGGGGTAAAGTCCCACAAGTCCGGCATCTACGAACTGCTTTCCGGGCTTGCCGGCATCGAGCAGGTGGTAATGCCGACCAGCATGCCGGGTCTGGAGGTGATTCCCTCCAGCATAGAACTTGCCGCCGCCTCGGTCGAGCTTATCGGCCAGGAAGAACGGAACCTGTTCCTCAAGAAGGCGCTTGCCCCGATCAAGGACCGCTACGACTTCATCCTCATCGACTGCCCGCCAAGCCTCGGCGTGCTTACCTACAACGGAATGGCCGCCGCCGACGACGTGCTTATCCCGATGCAGTGCGAATACTTTGCGATGGAAGGACTTGCCTTTCTCCTGAAAGCCATTCAGAAAATTCAGCAGGGACTGAACAAAACCCTGGGCATCGGGGGGCTGTTCTTCACGATGCACGATCCCCGGACGAGGCTGGCCAACGAGGTTGTCAAGCAGGTGCGGGGCTACTTCAAGGAGAAGGTACTTTCCACGATCATCCCGAGAAATGTCCGGTTTTCCGAGGCCCCTTCCTACGGGCAGCTTATCGCCCTGTACGACCCGCAGTGTTCGGGGGCGAGAGCCTACCACAATCTGGCGCGGGAGATACTTCTGCGGCTGGAGGCCGAAGAGGTAAGTCCCGGGAGCCGCGATGCCTAAGCCGGTTCTCGGCAGGGGGCTGGATTCCCTGCTGAACGACGAGGACCTGCCCGGCTTGGGCGAGGATCCGGACGGCGGCATTCTGGGGGAAGATCGGTTTTCGGGCGACGCGGTGGTGATGCTTGCCCTTGACCGGCTCAACCCCAGCCCGGGCCAACCCCGAAAGCACTTTGCCGAGGACGAACTGCGGGAACTTGCCGATTCCATTGCCGAGCATGGCATCATCCAGCCGATCATCGTTGCCAAGGCCGGGGATAACTATACGATCATTGCCGGCGAGCGGAGGACCAGGGCGGCAAGGCTGGCCGGCCTTACCGAAATCCCGGCCATCGTCCGCAGTTACGGCGAGCAAAGCCGGCTCGAGGTCTCCCTTATCGAGAACATCCAACGCAGCGACCTGAATCCCGTCGAGGAAGCGGCGGCCTACAAAAACCTGATGGACTTCGCCGGCCTTTCCCAGGAGGAACTTGCGGCCAAGGTCGGCAAGAACCGTTCCACGGTGGCGAACGCCCTCCGGCTATTGAAGCTGCCCGATGCCATGCAGAGAAGCCTTGAAAGCGGCAGCCTGAGTGCCGGCCATGCCCGCGCCCTGCTTTCCGTCCAGGACGACAGGCTGCGGAACGACCTCTTCGGGGAGATAACCCGAAAGGCGCTTTCCGTCAGGGAAGCCGAGCGGCGGGCCCTGCAGCTCAATGCCCCGCAGGAAGAGCGGGAACCGAACGAGCCCGGCCGAAAACGCCCGCCGGAACTGGTCGAGATGGAGGAACGGTTCATCGAAAGGCTGGGCACCAAGGTAAGCATCGAAGGCGGGCTTGAGAAGGGCTGTATCCGCATCGAATACTACTCTATGGAAGATCTCGACAGGCTGCACGATATTCTGGGGAACGAAGGCTGATCGGCAAGGTCCGTCAACATAGACCTTTTTCAAAAAGACATGTAACAAAGTGTTGATCAAATCCCGATTAAGGAATTTAATCAGCATTTGTTGGGCATTACCGTTGTATCGGCCCTGTGCGGGATTGTCCGCCCGGTTATCTCATGGCACCGAAAGCAACCTTGATAGTTACGCCGAATCCTCCTTTTGGATCGGAAGAATCGTAGGAACTGTTAAGATAGTTGGGCGGGAACCGGGTGCAGAAGCCGGTTGTCAAAATCGTTGTCTTAAAATCAACATACCCCGCCATGAATGGCGGGGTATGTTGTTTGGGTAAGGTGATTTTCGGAGGGTACATACCCTTTTAACGCCCTAAAGGGCGGGGTATGTACCCTCCAAATACAATCAACCCGACGCGCACGCTGGCGTTCGTAATAAAAACCTCCCGCCGGCTAGCGCATGAAAACCAGCGGGAGGGCAAGCCGTTTTGGGAAAGCCGGCTTTGGGCCTGACTAGAACCGGAACCCGACCGCAAAGGTGAACTCGCCGCCGAAGCCGCCGTCTTTGGTCTTGCTCATATTGACCGTAGTATCGGAAGTATATTCCTCGTTGAATCTGTCGGGATAGTTCCTAACAAAATTGGGAGCGAAACTGTAGTGCGCCAAACCCTGCGCCCTTACGAAAATACGGTCGGTTACGTCAAAGTCCGC
>WQZW01000205.1 GCA_009780545.1 Treponema sp. | reverse complement strand
GGAAAAGGCCGAGGCCGAGATCGCCGCCCTCCAAGCCGTCATTCCCGCCCTGGAAGGCCGCTGGCAACTGCTTCCCTGCCCCGTCCCCGGCCTGGACGAAGAGCGGCACTTGCTGCTGATCGATTGTCCATCCTGAAAGGATGGACTTAGGAGTTTTGATAGGCAAAACTCCACTCATTTATCGGTAGAGCCTGAATACTGATAGAAGAATTTATGAAAACTACGGTTGAGGTAGGAAAGGGCCGGCATGATTTCAACGATGTCTCCGGTCCGCCGGTTTGGTCCAATTTACTATGGGTAAATCGACCAAACCCCGAACCTTTACCGGCAATACCGCCCTGGACAGATTTAATCGAAGGGCCTCATCGGCAAACCAAGGCATTGCCGGAGCCGGAGAATCCCCCTGCCGGGAAAGGCCGGCAATCACCGATCTCCCGGTCCAACCTACCCATGGTAGGTCGGACCGGGAGACAATATGCCGCTCGGTACGGACAGTGTTGACATCGTTCACACTCGGCTAACCAAGGTCGGCCGGGTGTGAACGCCCGATTCAGGGCCTCGATTTGGCCGAGGGTTTCGTCGGGCCGGCCTTCTTCTCGGCAACCTTCCGTTTGGCCGCCGGTTTCTTTGCCGCCTGGACCTTCGCCGCCGAAGCCTTCGCCTTGGGTTCGGAAAGCTTGTTACTCTTCCGGGTAAACTCGTACTTGCCCACTTCGACAATTTCGCTCAGGGTTTTTGCCAGTTCCTTGTCCCCGGCGACCTTGGCGATGTCGTAGTTCATCTGCAATTCAAGCCAGAACTTGGGTTCGGTCTTGAAAAACTTTGCAAGACGAAATGCCGCATTGACGGAGATGGGCGACTTATCCAGGATGAGCAATCTCATCATGGCGTTGCTCATCTTGACGGCCTTCGCAAGCCTGTTGCAGTTAAGCCCGTGTTTCTCCACAAAATCCTTTAGCACGGTTCCCGGTGTTTGCGTGTTCTTCTGCATGGTACATCCTTAAAGTGAATTTAATTAAATATACATGATTTTTCACTATTTGCCAAGTGCTTATTTTGAAAAAGATAAAATTGTTGGGTTTGCGGCGGCAACAATCGGCAGTCACGGCAGGCGGTCGATGCCGATAGCCAACTTCGGCTAGCTGAACTTGGCTAACAACGGTATGCCGTTCAAGCCAAAGCCTTGAACATAAACGCATGCGGTTTGCCTGTTGGTGTTAAAGCCCTGAAGCTTTGCTCCCGGAACCAACCCGTGGAGATTTGCTCCCAGAACCAATGCGTGGAGTTTTGCTTCGCAAAACTCCTAAATCCAATCTGACGAAGTCAGATTGGATCACCTACATCCTCACCCGACCCCGAAAGCTCCTGGACAGGGTAAGCCGGTCGGTGTACTCAAGGTCGCCGCCGACAGGAAGCCCGGATGCCAGCCGGCTGACCTCGACGGGGTATTCCTTCAGCACTTTCTGCAAGTACAGGGAGGTGGTGTCGCCTTCCAGCGTGGGGTTCAGGGCGAGGATGACCTCCCGCACCGGGCCGAGCCTGGCAAGGAGTTTGCCGATGGCAAGGTCGCCCGGGCCGACGCCCTCAAGCGGGGCGATCAGGCCGCCGAGAACATGGAAAACGCCGTTGAACTCCCGGGATTCCTCGATGATCCGCAGGTCCTGCGCCCGCTCGATGACGCAGATGATCGAATGGTCCCGACCCGGATCCCCGCAGACCGGGCAGGGATCGGTTTCGGTAAAGCCCCCGCAGGTGCCGCAACGACGGATGAGGCGGTGCAGGCAGGCCAGCGAGTCGGCTAGGTTGCGGGCAAAGGCCTCGTTGCCGTCCAGGATGTGGTAGGCCATCCTCGAAGCGCTTTTCTTTCCAACTCCGGGGAGCTTCGAAAGAAGGGACACCAGCCGATCTATGGCATTGGGTTCGTTCATGTCGAACCGGGGAATCCCGGAAAGCCGGCCATGCCCATCCCCGCGGCCATCGCCCCAAGCTCCCCCGTCATCAGTGCCTGGACTTTCTCGTGGGCATCGGCAAAGGCCGCCTCGATCAGCGAACTGAGCATCTGCGCATCGCCGGCCGCCTCGTCGGAGATGCGCACCTCGACCACCTCGAACTTCCCGTTGAGGTCGATCTCCACCATCCCGGCTCCGGCGTAACCGGTGGCCGTCAGCTCGGCAAGCCGCTCCTGAAAAACCCCCATCCGCTCCTGCATCTTCTGGGCGTTCTTCAACATCTCCATCGGGTTGAAGTCCATCTTTCCTCCATATATAATAAGGCGATCCAATCTGACGAAGTCAGATTGGATTCGGAGTTTTGCTTCACAAAACTCCATTCCGCCGGTGCCCGGCGGCATTCCTGTCAACTAACACTCTGAGCCTTGCCCCGCAAAACTCCCAAGCTCATCCGCCGTCGGCGGATCAGCCGATTACCTCCCCCGGAATCATCCGCAGGACTCGCTGCACCAGCGTTTCCTCGGTTTCGGGTTTGCCCGGTTCAACCTTGGCCGCCTCGGTTCCGGCCTGCTTGCCGATCATGCCGCTCCAGATCGGCCGGTCGTCGTCGGCATCGCTCTCATGTTCGGCATCGTCCGCCCGATTCCGGGCCGGAACGTTCTGCCGAACCTTGCCGCCGGAAAGTGCCCGCCGCATCTCGTCGAAGGGCGAACGCTCGAAATCGGCCGCCGGTTCCTCGGCTCGAACCGGCTCCTCCGACCGAGCCGGAATCGGCCCTTCGTCATTCCCGCTCCGGCTTTCAGTTTCGGGGGAGCCGGCTTCCCCCGCCGGAAAAGGGCCCGCTAGCCCGCCTTGTCCCCGGCCGCCCGGCATTCCCCGAAGCACTTCCTCGGCAGCCTTCAGCGCGCGGCCCAGTTCCTCCGGCGATACCCAGTTGGCAAGGCCGGCAAGTTTGGCGACCGCCGTCTCCAGCTCGAAGCGGGGCGAAACCGAATAGCGGATGTCCCGATAGCACTGCAGCAGCACCTCAAGCGCCTGCCGCAGCTTCGGCGAGTCCAGCAGCCCCAAAACCGTGGCCGAGAACTCGCCCTCCGCATAGCCCAAAACCGATTCCCTGGTGATGCCGTTCTTGATCAAGAGCAGGCTCCGGTAATAGCCGGCCAGATCGACGATCAGTTGCTCCATCGCCGCCCCGCCTTCGAGGGTTTCGTCCAGCAGGGTGAAGGCCCGGGCCGTGTCCCCTTCGGCACAGGCCTCGGCAATGAGGTTGATCTTCTCAAGCCCGGCCAGCCCCAGCTTTTCCCGAATCAGCGCTTCCCGGATATGCCCGCCGGAAAAAGAAGCGACCTGGTCGAACAGGGTAAAGGCGTCCCGCATGCTGCCGGTGGATTCCTTGGCGATCCAGAAAAGGGCCGCGTCCTCGGCCTGTATCCCCAGTTCGGTCGCCACGTTCCGCAAAATCCCCTGAATCGTCTCCAGGGGAATCAGCCTGAAGCCGAACTGCTGGCAGCGGCTCTTGATCGTGGCCGGCACCTTGTGAAGCTCCGTGGTGGCAAAGATGAAGATGATGTACGGCGGCGGTTCCTCGATGGTCTTCAGCAGCGCATTGAAGGCACTGTTGGAGAGCATGTGGACCTCGTCGATGATGTAGATCTTGTAGGCGCCGGCCTGCGGGGGAAAAAGCACCTCGTCCTTGATCTGCCGGACGTCGTTGACCGAGGTGTTCGAGGCCCCGTCGATCTCGATGACGGCGAGGCTGGAGCCGGCCTTGATCGCCAGGCAGTTGTCGCAGGTTCCGCAGGGCCCCTTCTCCAGCCCCTCGCGGCAGTTCAGCGAACGGGCGAGGATTCGGGCGGCGCTGGTCTTGCCGCAGCCCCGCGGCCCGGAAAACAGGTAGGCATGGGCGATCCGGGAGTTCCGCAGGGAGTTTTTCAGCGTGGAAACGACGAATTCCTGCCCGGCAAGCTCGTCAAACGTCTTGGGACGACGCCGCGTGGCGGTAACTT
>WQZW01000204.1 GCA_009780545.1 Treponema sp. | reverse complement strand
GTCAAGTTCCACCCATTCGACACCGGCGGACTTAAGGCTTGCCTTCACCCTGTCAATAAGTCCCGACCGCACCGCATGCCCGCCGGCATGGTGCAGCAGGATACGCCCGGAGGAAGCGGCGACTTCCTTCCCAACCCCATCCTCGGTGCCCTTCCCGAAGATAATTTTTGTCGGCATCCTATATTCAAAGTTCCGCATATCGACTGAATCCTACCACGCTACGGGGATTTGTACAAGTGTATTCATAAGGGCCTACGGGAATCGATTCATGGTGCGGGATACCTTCATCCTTTGGAAGATAGATTCAGGAGATTTGCGGAATAAACATCCGCCGGTCATTAACGGATCGATTACGTTTACCTTGCCTACATGCTACGAACGTGTATTGTGCAAGATGCATTTTTTAGGTACAATCATCCAAACGATGAAACCAACTATCGATACGGAAAAGATCGGGCGGACGCTGGCAGGTGCCGTCGAGAAGATCAGGGGGGAGGTGGATCCCCGCATGTTGGACCTATACCACGAGGTTTTCAAGAAGGAAGTGCCCCTTTTGGCCCGCTCCAGGGTTGCGGCGTACCTGCTGATGCTCATCGATCAGGGGCAGGGGAACGGGGGGCGGCAACGGACCGCCGGACCGGGCCAGAAGGCCAGGACGGAACGTTCGCCGGCCGATGCGGAACGAAGGCAGACGCTTGCCGCGGAGGATGCGACCTGGCTTTTTCTGGGGGCCGGCAGGAGCCGGAGGATGAACCTCCGGGAAGTGCTGTCCCTGCTCTGCGGCACGGCCGGCCTTGCCAAGGAAGACGTCGGGGCAATCAGGATACTGGACAGCTATTCGTTCGTCCAGGTGCGGTCCTCGGTGGCCGAAAAGCTGATTGCGACCCTTTCCGGCGGGGATTTTCGGGGAAGGCCGTTGGCCGTCAACTACGCCAGGTCTCGCAACGGGCAGGAGGAGGCCCTACCTGAGCAGGACCGGAACGGCCAGACCGAGCAGAAAGAGATTGCCGGCAATTCCGACGAGCAGGATCAATAGACCCAATCCCTCCAATATATAGGCTTTCACCGTACTGGCCCCGGCATACCGCAGCGGATTGCCGGGTATCGCCCCGAACGTGGACAGGGGATCGGACGGCCTGTCCGGAAGGTCTCCCCTCCCCTTCAGGGTACCGAAAACGTACCAATCGGTCGCCGTCTTCCTCGGCATCTCCGGGATGAGCAGGGGAATCCTGCCGTCGGCGACTTCCGGGGGCATAAGCCGGGTACGGACAAAGCCGTAACGTTCCCCGTCGGGCAGGGTGCCGAAACTCCCCAGGTCGGACGGGCGGCGGAGCAGGTACTGGACCGGCAGCCTGGCAAGGTCGGCGTAGGCCCTGAGTATCCGGGCCCTCCAGGTGAGGCTGCGGTAGGCGATGGTGCAGAGCAGGCCCGGGGGAACCAGCGGCAAAAGCGGAACGAAGATCGCCACCAGCGAGGCAAGGACCGCGGGGCGGAAGGCCGGCCGGGGAAGGAAATAGGAGGCCATGGACAGCAGGCAGAGCGTCCCGAACACCAGGGAATAGGGCGTCAGCCGGTTGAGGTACTCGCCCCGTTGCCTGCCGGCCCAGATAGCGTTGGCAGCGAGGGAACTTTCCTGCCCGTCATGGAAGATCACCATGAGGGGCAGGGTCCTGGACGAGGCAAACGTCCATCTTCCTTCGATGCGGGCAAGCTGTCCGCCGACAAAGACCTTGGTTCCCTCGGCAAGGGCCGACCTTTCCGGCCTAATCTTTTCCGCCTGGCTTTCGCCGGGTTCGGCTATTTCCCCCGTGCCGGATTCGCCGCCCTGCATCGGCACGAGATAGGTTTCGGCATTTTTCAGGGAAACCGGGACGGAAAATCCCCGGCCCCGCACCCACAGGAGCCGATCCTCGCTTGCGGCCTCCAGTTCGCCCTGGAAGCGGAAGGGCCGGCCTTCGGGCATGTCGGCCAGCTTCCAGTAGTCCCGGCTTTGCAGGACCGGGAGCAGCCGCATCCGGTTGAAACGGTTCCTGAAGCCGTACCAGAGGCGTCGCCTGGACAGGGCCCCGACCGCGGGGACGAGGGCGTAGCAGAGAACCACGATTGCGGCGATGGCGAGAAACTCGAAACCTAGAAAATCGAGCGAAGGCAGTGTATCATCCTCCCATGGACAAAATGATCTTCAATATGACGGTCGGCGACCTTGAAACCAACTGTTGGATACACCCCCTCGAAACGGTCGGTTCCGGCCCCGCGCCCTGTGCCGTCATAGATCCGGGCGGGGAAGGAGAGCGCATCATGGCCTTCCTCGACCGGCTCTCCCTTTTCCCCGCTTACATTCTACTTACCCACGGCCACTTTGACCATATACTCGCCGTTCCGACGCTTATGGCCGAGTGCCTGAAAAGGGGCGGCGACATGCCGAAGATCGCCGTCCACGCCGGGGATTCCGGTTTCCTGGGTTCGGGGGCCCTGGAGCGGCACCGGCATGCCTTTGCCGCCGTCGGGGCCTCGCAGGCATACGTCGACGAATTCTGGCATGACATGCCGGAGCCGGACGTTATCCTGGCCGAAGGCGACGAGGTGGGCCCTTTTTCGGTGCTGCACCTGCCCGGCCACTCGCCCGGAAGCATCGGCCTGTACCATGCCGCCACCGGCTCGATGTTCAGCGGGGACACGCTTTTTCGGGGGGCCTTCGGCCGGACCGACCTTCCGGGCGGCAGCGGCGAAGAGCTGGCCGCGTCGGTCAGGCGGCTTTTCTCCATGGACGGCCGTATCACCGCGTATCCCGGCCATGGGCCGACGACGACCATCGGGGAAGAGCGTTCGGCATTTGAGTGACCCGAACCGGCGGCGGCGGCCTGAGTTTGGGGGGCAAACCTACATCGCCGACGGTGGAAACGCCGGCGGGAAGCTTACCCCGGGCTTTGTGTGCTGTAGGCCCTTTCATAGTCCCGCCGTAGTAATCCAAAATTCTTCTCTTGATCCCGAAATCGCCCTTGATTATTTCATTAATAAATGTCATTCTTTCTTAAAATAGGCCAATCAACGATATTACATACTGGCCTGCTTCCGGAGGAAATTTATGGACAAAATATGGAAACCTTCCATCACAAAGAAAAATACCCTCGTTTCAATCGGCATAACGATTGCGGCGATATTCCTGCTTTCCACGGTCGTAATCGTAAACACCAGGAGCATAATCCACCAGGAAGCCCTCGCCACCGTGAGCCAGGGCCTTCAATCCGTGCAGGAACAGGTCGTGGCCACGCTCCACGGCTGGGAAACGCTGGTCGCCTCAACCTCGGTCGCCGTCTCGTACATAGTATCGCCTGACGGCACCGACAAGACGCTTCTTGAAAATCTTATTACGCGCGAATATGCGACGGGCGAAAACATCCTTGCCATCTATGCCAGCAGCAACGTTCCCTGGTTTGCCGAAAGCGGCTTCGTAGTGGTCAACGGCGGCTGGAATCCCCCGTCGGATTGGAACAACACCGACCGCGACTGGTTCCTGGCGGCAAAGGCAAATCCGGACGGCTTCGGCTACACCGAGCCCTACGTGGACGCGAATTCGGGAAACGTTGTCATCACGATTTCTTCCAACGTATACAACGATTCGGACCGGGACGTCGGCGTTGTCGGCGTGGACGTGGACATTTCCATGTTCGGCGGTCTTATCGCAAGCCAGGCCACGATGGAGGGCCAGAAAATATTCCTCATCAACCGACAGGGGATGTACATCACGAACCAGGACATCGAGGCCGTTCTTAACAGGGATTTTTTTAGGGAATTCGATCTTGAACGCTACAGGCAGGATATCCTTTCCAACGATTCCTATTTCGACGTGGGCCGCGAGGTCCTGATTTATTCCGCCGCGATTCCGGGGATGGACTGGGTGCTGGTTTCCACCGTTCCCTCGGCCGCCGTCTTCGCGAGCGCGAACGCGTTCGTCGTCCGCCT
>WQZW01000203.1 GCA_009780545.1 Treponema sp. | reverse complement strand
GGCGGGGCGTTACGGGGCGGTAGCCCCGTTTGGGGGGTAGTGGAAAACGCTGAATTCAAGCTGCCTTTAGCAGCTTGAACAGGCGGTTGGAACGAGGGGGGCGTGCCCCCCACCGACAAAATTGATTTCCGTGGCCCAAACAGCAATCCCGACTTGCCCCTGTCCCCTTTCATTCAAAACCATTTCCCGCACCAAAACCTGTGAAATTTTTCACGATTTCGCTTGACTTCCTGATTTTGTTGCTTATCTTATAGTATCGCATAAGGCCCTTAAAAACTTACATTCAATACTGCCTTATTTACGATGGTTACTCACGCAACGCACGGTTGGCGTGAGCTTCGTCCGGCAGGAGGTGCTTTCGGCACGTCGCAAAGGGGGAAACTATGGTTCCATCGAAATCGGTATTACGCGAATTAACCGCAGGCAGGCGACTGTGCGTTCTTTTCGCGTTTCTGGCAATTGCGGGCACGCTCCATGCACAGGCAAAAACCCCAAACCGGAATCTCTCGCAGTGGATGCTGGGGGCGGGCGTGGGAACGAACGACACGCTTGTCGAGGGGCTGTCGTTCGGGCTTGTCTTCGAGCCGAAACTGCAGCTTACGCCAAACACGATGCTGGGAAGCAAAAGCATTGTAAATTTCAGCAGCGACGACATTACAACTTTGGAAACCCAGGCTTACTTCCGCTGGAATTTTTTGCCTCTCGGCCGGCCGCAAAATCCGACCAACCTTTTCGTGCAGGGCGGAATGGGGCTTTTCGTTGCGTACAAGGGAAACGAAATAATCGACAGGCGTGGTTCCATGCTCTTTGACGCGACGGCCGGGCTTACGATTCCGCTTTCGCAAAGATGGTACATCGAGCCTGCGGTTCGCGTCGGCTATCCGTTCATCGCCGGGGCAAGCGTAACCGCCGGGGTCAGGTTTCCAATTCGCAGCCCGGCCGCGACCGTGCAAGTGCCAACCGCGACCGAGTACGTCGAGATCATCAGAACGCTTCCGCCAACCGAGATCATCAGAAGTATTTTGATAACGCAGGTCGAGTACGTAATCTTCGGGCCTAACGTGTCGCAGTACAACGTCGGCATCGATGCGGACGGTCGCGCCCTTAACGATCTTGTCGTCAATCACGTTGCACAGGTTCTGCGTGACAACCCGGCGCTTTTCGTTCGTGTGGAAGGCCACGCAAACCCGGTTTCGCACGAGCCGGAGGAAATCAACGAGCTTCTCGTTCTCAGCGAGGCACGGGCAAACAAGGTTGCGGACTTGCTTAGGGAGAGGGGAGTGGACGAGGAGCAGATTATCGTCATCGCACAAGGCGGTTCGCGGATTCTTGCAGGCGATCACGATCACTGGAACGTAAACCGTCGCGTCGAGTTGATGATTAAGCAGATTGACGTGAATTGATTTTGTTTACTTGTTCGCCGGATTATGTTTGCCGGCGAACAAGCCCGATTGGAGTTGTTCGGAAACTTCAGTTTCCGAACAACTTCCTTTTAAAAACGCATTTTTGTAAGGCTTCAGCCTGAAAAAATGCAAGACTTGAGAGGGAACCAATGGGGTTCCCGAACAAGTCAATTGTTTTGGCTAACAGCCAGGAGGTGCTATTATGAAAAAGATTAACAACTGGACGGTTTTCGGTTTTACATTGGCAGTGTGTGCTTTCTTTGTAACCTGCTCCAATCCAATCCTCGAAACATGGTGGCCCGGCCCAACCGATCCCGGCGATCCCACCACAAGGCAGGCGTTCCACGTCGTAAGGTTCAACGAAAACGGCGGCTTTCCGATTATCGGGGATCAGCTTATTGCCGACGGCGAGAAAGTCGCGAAGATACAGGCGGTAAGCAGGGAGCATTACGGATTTGGCGGTTGGTTCGCCAACGCCGATCTCACCGGCAATCCTTGGGATTTTACCGGTAACACTGTTACAAGAGGTTTGATGCTGTACGCAAGGTGGATTCCAATTCCTTGTGTCATAACTTTTGAAGCAAACGGAGGCGAGCCTGTGCCGGAAAAACAACTGCTTGTATCGGGAACAAAAATTGGCGAGCCGCTTGCCATGAACCTTGACGGTCGCGGTTTCGGCGGATGGTTTAGGGACGAACTTTTTGTCAACGAATGGAACTTCGCCATCGACACCGCAACCGGCGATCTCACCCTGTACGCAAAGTGGGAATCGATACATCACGCCGTTACGTTCGAGGCGGGCGGTGGCCGGCCGGCGCCGGAAACCGGACTCGTCGCACACGGAGCCAGGATCGTCGTCCCGCAGGCGATGACGATGGACAACTACGGATTCGGCGGATGGTTCACCGACTCGGGCCTTACAAGGGAGTGGAATTTCGCCGTGGATACCGTAACCGAAAGCCTAACCCTTTACGCAAAGTGGGAGCCGGACTTCCATACGGTTAGATTTCTCGTCAACAGCGGCTTCCCGGTTCCGACGGATCTCCGCATCGCACACGGTGCGTACATCCCCAGACCGGCGCCGGTTTCAAGGGCGGGATTCTCCTTCGGCGGATGGTTCACCGATTCGGGTTTTGCAAACGAGTGGAACTTTGCACTCAACACGGTCTCCGGCGACATGACGCTTCACGCAAGATGGGAAAGAACATTCAACGTTTTCACCGTAACCTTCAACGCGGATCCCGGCGTGTCCAAAACCGTAAGCCTCGCAAGCCCGTGGCCCGATGCGCAGCGTGTGGTCGAGGGAACGAGAATCACGGAACCGGAATCGCTTAGAAAACCCGTCGCGCCCGGCGTGGAAAGCTGGTACGGTTTCGGCGGATGGTTCACCGACGCCGCTCTTACCGACAAATGGAATTTCTCGGTGGGAACCGTTGACAGGGATTTGACCCTCTACGCAAAGTGGGACGCTTTCCACTGCACCGTAACCTTCGAGGCCAACGGCGGAATCCCGGCGCCCGAGCCGCAGGATTTGATCGAAGGTGCCAACGTGAAGGAACCGCTTGCAATGACAAGGGCCGGCCACGGTTTCGGCGGCTGGTTCTCAAACGAGGTGTTCTCACGGAAATGGGATTTTTCAGTGGATGTGGTAACCGCGGCAACCTCGAACCTGACGCTCTATGCAAGATGGGTGGCGAACTTCTACAGAATTACCTTCGAGGCCAACGGCGGAATCCCGGCTCCCACTCCGCAGACCGTCGCACAGGGCGGATTGGTTACCCCCCCCCTCCCCATGACGAAAACGGGAATGGGTTTTGCAGGCTGGTATGCCGACGCCGGTTTCCGGAATGCGTGGGACTTCGACACGCCGGTAACGATGGAAACGACTCTGTACGCAAAGTGGGATCAGAGCTACGTTGCGGTAAATTTTGTGGCGACTCCGTCCCAGAATCCCCCCGCTCAGTCGGTGGCTTTCGGCACAAAGGCGGTTCAGCCCACAAATCCGATGGCACCCGGCGACGGCCGCAGTTTTGACGGCTGGTTCACCGAAAACGGAGCCGGCGGAAACTGGGGCGTGAAGTGGAACTTTGCAAACGACATTGTTACCGAACCCGTTACTCTTTTTGCGAAGTGGGTATACCAAACCAGAACCGTAGTGTTCAAGGTAAACGGCGGACTCACGACAAGCGGCACGGAGATGCGTACCAACTTTACCATCCCCGTAGCTTCGGGCGTGGTTTGGGATCCGGGATCGCTGGTAAGGACGGGATACTCCTTCGGCGGATGGTTCACGGATCTGCAGTTCACCGATCCCTGGAACTTCTCGGTTGACAGGATTACCGAAGTCGATGCGGCGCCCGGAGTGGATCCGTTCTATCTGTACGCAAAGTGGACGGCAATTCCGTATCTCGTATCGTTCGACGTTCACAACATTGCGGCGACGCAACCGGCGGCCCAGCAGATTGCACACGGCGAAAGAGTTGAAAGACCCGTTGCAACAACCGTGGCCGAGGTTTTGGCCGGCTGGTACACGGAAGCCGAATACTACAACGAGTGGAATTTT
>WQZW01000202.1 GCA_009780545.1 Treponema sp. | reverse complement strand
GGGCCCCGCTCGGGGGGTAACGTAGGAATTGCTACGTGCCGAAGGCACTTCACAATTCCTTTAGGAGTTTTGCTTCGCAAAACTCCACGCCGTAATGGTGGCAAGTCCGGAGTGAAGGGGGGCTCGGCCCCCCTCCATGGGTTATGGGTTGGTTTCCGTGGGCGGAAATGCCCGCCTTATTAAGGAGGTTTTATGAAGGCGTTGATGACCGGGGACGAGGCGATCGCCCGCGGCGCGTACGAGGCCGGCGTGGCGTTCGCGTCGGCGTATCCGGGGACTCCCAGCACGGAGATCCTCCAGACCATTTCGGACAGCTACCCGGAGATAGGCTCCGAGTGGGCGCCCAACGAGAAGGTGGCCTTCGAGGCCGCGTCCGGGGCGGCGATCGCGGGGGCGCGGGCCCTGACGGCGATGAAGCATGTCGGGGTGAACGTGGCCGCCGATCCGCTGTTCACCCTTTCGTACACCGGGGTCCGGGGCGGCTTCCTCTTGGTTTCCGCCGACGAGCCGGGGATGCACTCGTCCCAGAACGAGCAGGACAACCGTCTGTACGCCGTCGCCGCCAAGATACCGATGGTCGAACCCAGCGACAGCCAGGAATGCGTCGATATGATCAAGACCGCCTACGAGGTGAGCGAGGAATTCGACACGCCGGTCCTGTTGCGGGCCACCACCCGGCTCTGCCATTCCAAGGGGCTGGTGAACCTGGGCGAGCGGAAGGAAGCGCCCATCAAGGACTACGTCAAGCAGCCGGGGAAGTACGTCGTCGTTCCCGCGGTGGCCCAAAAACGCCGGGTTTTCGTCGAGGAACGCATGATCGCCCTGAAGGCCTACGCCGAGAAATCCCCCCTGAACCGCATCGAGAAGGGCGGAAGGATCGGGGTGATCGCATCCGGGATGGCCTACAACTTCGCAAGGGAAGTCTTCGGCGACGAGGCGAGTTACCTCAAGCTGGGCTTCACCAACCCGCTGCCGGACGCGCTCCTGCATGAGTTTTATGCCCTGGCGGACACGGTGTACGTGATCGAGGAGAACGATCCGATCATCCAGGGCTGGGTGGAACGGCTCGGCTACAAGTGTATCGGCAAACCGACGATTCCCCCCTACGGCGAGATGACCCCGGACGTGCTCCGGAAGGCGATTTACGGGACCGAGCTTCCGTCGGTTCCGGCCGCCGAGCCGGGGCTTGCCGTGCCCCGCCCGCCGATGATGTGTTCCGGCTGCCCGCACCGGGGCTTCTTCTACGAGCTTGCCCGGCGGAAGGACACGATCGTCGCGGGCGACATCGGCTGCTACAGCCTGGGCTGCGGCGAGCCGTTCAACGGCATCGACTACATCGTCTGCATGGGGGCGGCCTTCGGTTCCGGCCACGGCGCCCAGAAGGCCCTGACCGCCGCAGGCAAAAGCACCCGGGTGGTCGGCATTATGGGCGACTCCACCTTCTTCCACACCGGCATCAACGGGCTGATCGAGGTACTTTACAACGGAAGCAAGACGATCTGCGTGATCCTGGACAACCGGAGCACCGGGATGACCGGCCACCAGGAACATCCCGGAACCGGCCGCAACGCCCGGCGGGAAGAAGTGCAGGGCATCGACATCGAGGCCACCGTCCGCGCGCTGGGGGCAAAAAACGTCTCGGTGGTGAATCCGAACGACCTTGCGGAGGTGCGCTCCGCCCTGGACGCGGCATACGCCGTCGACGAGCCCTCGGTGATCATCACCCGTTGGCCCTGCGTGATCAAGCCCATGTACGAGGAGGACTACCGGGAATTCGGGGAGGACCTGTTCCGGAACAAGTGCTTCGTCGAGGACGAACTCTGCATCGGCTGCAAAATCTGCATGAAGTGCGGCTGCCCGGCGATCTCGATGGACGACGACCGGAAGAAGGCGGTGGTGGACGAGGCCGCCTGCGTGGGCTGCAACGTCTGCGCCCAGATCTGTCCCAAGGACGCGATCAAACTGCTGGAGGCGACGAAATGACGAAGAGCATTCTGCTTGTCGGGGTCGGGGGGCAGGGAACGATCCTTGCCGCGAAGATTCTTTCCCTGGGCCTGGTTTCCGGCGGCTACGACGTGAAGATGAGCGAGATCCACGGGATGAGCCAGCGGGGCGGCTCGGTTTCCTCGCATGTCCGCTACGGCGACAAGGTTTTCTCGCCGGTGATCGAAAAGGGCGGCACGGATATCCTGGTGGCTTTCGAACAGATGGAAACCCTCCGCTGGCTGGAGTACCTCAGGCCGGACGCCAAGGCCGTGGTCAACAGCCGGACGATAAAGCCGGCCCCGGTACTTCTGGGAAAGGCCGAATACTCGCCCCGCATACTGCAGGAAATACGCTCCAGGGCCGATACCACGGTGCTGGATGCCGAGACCGAGGCGACGGCCGTGGGCAACGCCCGCACGGCGAACATCCTGCTGATCGGGGCGGCGGTAAGGATCATGGGACTTGCGGACATCGACTGGGCCGGGATCATCGCCGAAAACGTCAGGAAGTCCTTCGTCGAGGTGAACCGGAAGGCCTTTCTTCGGGGCATGGCCCTGGTCGGAGGGAACTGAGATGGCGGCGTTGCTGATCCTGGCGATAAATCCGGGCTCCACTTCGACCAAGATCGGGCTTTTCGGCGACGAAAGCCCGATCTTCACCAAAACCATCGAGCATGATCACGGGGAAGTCCAGAAATTCCCCCGCATAGCCGCCCAGAAGGACTTTCGGCTGGGCTTCATCCGGGAATGCCTGGCCGAACATGGGGTAAAACCCGGCGATTTGGCCGGCGTGGTCGGCATTGGCGGGCTCCTGCCCCCGGTCGAGGCCGGCGGCTACCTGGTGGACCGGAAGATGCTGGACTTCCTCGGCGGCGATTCCGGCGGCGCCCATGCCTCCAACCTCGGGGCGATTCTGGCGGACCTGTTGGCGAGGGAGGCCGGCTGCGACGCCTACATCTACGACGCGGTTTCCGCCGGCATCCTCGGCGGAATGGAACGGCTTACCGGCTTCCCCGAGATCGAGCGCCGGAGCCTCTCGCACGTGCTGAACATGCGGGCCCAGGCCATCCAGTACGCAAGGAAGATCGGCAGGAGCTTCCCGGACCTGAACCTGGTCCTGGCCCACCTCGGCGGGGGAATCTCCGTCGCGGCCTACGAGAAGGGCACGTTGCGGGATTCCCTGGGCGACGACATCGGCCCCTTCTCCTCGGAACGTTCCGGCGGCGTCCCTCTTATGGACTTCGTCGATTTCTGTTACGACGGCGGGCTGGACAGGCAGGAAGTCCGGAAGCGGATTCGGGGAGGCGGAGGACTCAAGGCCCATCTCGGGACGGCGAGCCTCAAGGAAGCGGAGCAGATGATAGAGCGGGGGGACGAAAAGGCCCTGCTTGTCGTCCGGGCGATGTGCTACGGCATCGCCAAGGGCATCGGAAGCCTGGCCGTCGCCCTGAAGGGCCGCTGCGACGGGGTGATCCTCACCGGCGGCATGACCCGTTCGCAACTAGTAACCGGTCTGATCACTGAGCATGTCGGCTTCATAGCCCCGGTTACGGTGATGCCCGGCGAATACGAGCTTGAGGCCCTTGCCGAAGGCTGCATCCGCATTCTGAAGGGCGAGGAGAAGGCCCGCCGGATGTAGGGGAAGGATCCTGGATCCTGCGGGGTGGACGCGCGCCGTTCAGGCCAAAGCCTTCACGCCTTTAACCGCATTTACCTGTGCTTGAGCCATGCCATATTTTCTCCCTATATGCGGCTCCGCCCGGTGTCCCGCTCGGAGGGGGAACGGAAAACGCCGGTCCGGGCTGCCTTTGGCGGCTTGGGTCGGCATTTGGAGCGAAGGGGGCGGCCCCCTCATTGAAAATCGATACCCGTCTCCGGTATTCGGGTTCCCTATGGAAGGACCGATTAAATCCCGATGCCGGGATTTGATCGGTCCTACTTACCCGTTTCTACGGCACGAAGTGGAGTAGAAACTAAAGGGAACCGCTGAATTTCCTATTTAATCAG
>WQZW01000201.1 GCA_009780545.1 Treponema sp. | reverse complement strand
CCATCGTATCTTCTGCCGCGCGGCGCTGAACGCCTGCCGGCTCATGTGCGTGCCGGCTTTTCCCATCCGCGGAAAGGCTCGGTCGAGGGCGTTCTGCGTGCTTTCCCTTACTATGTTGAGCATAAGGAAAATTATTTCGCGGAACGTCATTTTACGGTTTCTCGTGAAGTCCGGCTCACGCTTTCTTGCCTTCGGCAGGTAGGCTTCCAGCCGAACAAGTTCCGCGATGTTTTCCATGCAGTTTTTTCCACCGTGGTTTCCCCTCCGCATTCTATTTTACCACGGATTTTGATTGCAGGGGCTTAAGTTGTTGACAGTGGGAGACTTCCCCCTCCTCCCTTCTTCGTAGTGTCCAAACCCAGTTTGCGGGCGAATGCCGTATTTTTTATACAATATCCAAATAATCTTTTGGTTTAATGATTTTTATTTTGTTGTACTCTTTTAACACCAACAAATCATTGTCTCCGGTAACAATATAATCCGTATTTCCGTCCAATCCGCATTGCAATACCTTATTGTCGTCTTGATCCCTGCTTGCATTTTTAAGAATATTTCCTACCGGCAATTTGATTGCGTAACTTTCAATTATGTTGATGTATTCCGCTATTTCGTCATTACCGCTGTTGAATTTTTTCCTCGACATCACCGAGACAATTTCGGCCAAAATATCATCCGTGACAAACAGTTCATCCAAACCATCGGTAACCCTGTCAAAGACTTTCCGTGGATTGCCCGCAAAATAGAATGATGATACAAATACGTTTGAGTCAATTACCAGTTTCATTGACCGGTTCTGTATTTTTTTATTTCGTCCAATATGTCTTCTTCCGTAAACCCGGTTTCCGCAGCCACGCGCTCGCCGTACGCATACAGATCAAGCAATCTTTGTTTGCGGTTAACGGACATTTTTACGGAATTATAGATAAAATCGGCCCTCGTAAGGGATTGACTGTCCGCAAAATAATCAATCTGCTTGATTAACTCGTCCTCAAATGTCAGATTTACCGTAGACAACGCCATGCCGGCCCCCTGTTTCCATAGTTCCATACTAGCCCGGATTTCCCGGGTTGTCAAAGATGCCGGATACCGAGGTTGCGTGCCCGGCATCAAATCTTCGATTCCCGCCGCTCATTCCCCCAGAAGCATTTCCCGCAGCCGCTGTTCGTCCTCGACGGCGCCGAGCGAGCGGAGCTTGGACAAGGCCTGGAGGAAGCCGTAACCGGCATTGGCAAGGTTGTTGCGGGCGGTCAGCAGCAGGGTAACCGCCTCGCCGAGTTCGGCCGGGGAGCTTTGGAAGAGGCGGTGGCGTTCCTCGACGAAGGCGAAGTTCCGTTCGGAGTAGTCCAGCGAAAGCCTCGAATACAGGACCGAGCCGGCCAGGGCGAAGACGGAAAGCAGGGCGGAGCGCAGTTCCAGGTCCAGGGCAGCCTCGGCGCTTTGGAGGTCCAGCAGGGATTGGTCCCGGGCAAGCCGGCTCCGCTGCACGGTGTTGGCCGTAACCCAGAAGTCCAGGGGGATGTTCGCGCTTAAGGAGAGGCGGCCGCCGCCGAGGGCCGGATCGGGGTAGAGGTTGAGCCCGGTGGAAAGCGAGGCGGAAAGGCCGGGAAGGGCGGAACGCCTTGCCAGATTGAGGTTTTGTTCGGCCCGCTCCGAGGAAAGGCCGGCCTGGGCCAGGGACGGGTTGGCAAGGCCCAGCATCCGGCTGAAGCGTTCGTACAGGGCCCGTTCCCCGGCCTCGTCGATGCCGGCAAGGAAGGCGATCAGGCGGTCGTAGGCGGAGAAGTCCACGGGGGAAAGGGCCGGCAGTTCGGCAAGACCTGTGAGGGACAGGAGCCGGCTGCGGGCAAGGGCGAGGTTCCGGCGGGCCTGGTTGCGGGCGTTCTCCCGTTCGGTGCCCCGCGCCCTGGCCTGCAGCAGCTCGCCCTGGTTGATCATCCCGGACTGCAGCCGTATCTCGGCGATGGCAAGGCCGGAAAGGGCCGCCTGCAGGGAACTTTCCTCGGCTTCCAGCACGGCCTCGGCCTGGAGCACGGCATAGAAGGCGGAGTCGGCGGCATCCAGGACGGAGAAGTATTCGGCAAGGGCGGCCTGTCGGGCGCTTTCGCCGGCAATGCGGTTGATCTCCTTTTGAATGACGGTTTTGCCGCCCTCGAAAAGCTTTTGCGAAATCCCCAGGCTGAGCGAGGCCGAAAGGTTGCCGGCGGTTCCCTCGTTCGGCCTGCCGGTCTGATTCCAGAGGTTCAGCGAGGTGCCGGCGCTCAGGGAAAGCGAGGGGAAGAGGGCGAAAACCCTGGCCCGTTCGGCGAGGGCCGCATCCCGGACGGCAAGGTCGGCGCGGGCCAGGCCTCGGGAATGGGCCAGGGCGAGGATGCGGACCTCTTCCAAGCCCAGGGGATTCTCCTGCGCCCGGAGGTCGGGAACGGCAAGGAGGAGGATGCAGGCCAGGAATGCGATTCGGGGCAGAAAGGCCGCCGGTCTTCGACCGGCGGGCCGGAGGTTTGCGGAGCAAACCTCCGAATCCGATCCGGCTTTGCCGGATCGGATCGGCGTTGCATGCGGGGCGTTGCGGGGCAGCGCCCCGCAGAGGGGGGGAACGGAAAACCCACGATAGTGGGTTTGCAGTGAGGGGGGAGACTTCCCCCTCCTTATTGCATTCTGATTTCGTTCGCAAAGCATGGCGGTTCTCCTTTATTCGTAACGAAGGGCGTCGATGGGATACAGGCCGGCGGCTTTCATTGCGGGGTAGTAGCCGAAGACGACGCCGACACCGGCGGCGAAGAGGGCCGAAACGAGGACGATCAGGGGGTTGATGGCGCTGGGGATGCCCATCGCCGACAGGACGTGGCCGGCGAGAAAGGCCAGGGCGATCCCGAGCAGGCCTCCCAGGAGGCTGAGGATGACGGCCTCGCAGAGGAACTGGAAGAGGATGTCCCGTTTTCGGGCACCGATGGCCATGCGGATGCCGATCTCGCGGGTGCGTTCGGTTACCGAGACCAGCATGATGTTCATGATCCCGATGCCGCCGACCAGAAGCGACACGCCGGCGATGGCGGAAAGCAGGGTGGTGAGCGTTTTCGAGGTGGCCGAGGCCATGTCGATGAGGTCGGACTGGTTCATGATGTCGAAGTCGGCGTTCTCCGGGTTGGGGATGCGGCGGGATTCGGCGAGGATGAGCTTTGCCTCGTTGCCGGCGGCGGTCATGTGGCGTTCCTCCGCCACGCTCATCACGATCATGCCGACGTTGCGGGAATTGCCCAGCCGGGTCATCGCCGTGGTCAGCGGCACGAGGACGACGTTGTCCTGGTCCATGCCGCCCAGGGCCATTCCCTTGGCGCGCAGGAGGCCGATGATGGTGAAGTACGTGTTGCCGATGCGTATCCGCTGTTGGAGGGCGTCCTCCGGGTTGCCGAAGAGCGTTGCCGCCGTGGTCGGGCCCAGGACGGCGACCCGACTGCGGCCTGAAAGGTCGTCCTCGCCGAAGAAGCTGCCGGATTCGACGACGTGGTTCCGTATGGCAAGGAAATCCGGCTCCACCCCCTGAACCTGGACCTGGGCGTTCCCCACGGGGCCCACGATGTTGGAATTGACGTTGACCACGCCGGAGATCGCGGCGGCGAAGCTGGATTCGGCCTTGAGCTTGGCAAGGTCGGCCTGCGTGAAGGAGCCGGCCCGGGCGAAAACCTGGTTGCCGGTCCGGTTCATCCTGGTCTGCGGCATGATCTGCAGCAGGTTGGTGCCCATGGTCTTGATGCCCCGCTCGATCTCCTGCCGGGAACCCTCGCCCAGGGCCACGGTAACGATGACCGAACCGACCCCGATGACGATGCCGAGGGAGGTGAGCAGGCTGCGCATCCGGTTCCGGAAGATCGAACGCAGGCAGACCTGGAGGAGCTGCAGGCCGTTCATTCCCGGCCTCCGGCTTCCGGTCCTTGGACCGAAGAGTCGGCGACGGCGACGTCCGACACGAGCAGGCCGTCCTTCAGGGTGATGATCCGCTTGGTGAAGGCGGCGACCTCGCTTTCGTGGGT
>WQZW01000200.1 GCA_009780545.1 Treponema sp. | reverse complement strand
TTTGGCTGAACGGTAAATGCCTGGAGATTTGCTTCGCAAAGCTCCATCCAGCTACTGCGGGGCGTTGCGTGGCGTTGCGGGGCAGCGCCCCGCTCGGGGGGTAGGTTGAGACCCGCTACTGCGGGGCTCAACCTCAGGGGGGCTTGGCCCCCCATATAAACCTGAGACAACCAAGGCGTGGAGCTTTGCCTTGCAAAGCTCCTAAATCCAAGCTGCCTACGGCAGCTTGGATCGGGGGCTTGGCCCCCACATTACGACTTGGCTTTCGCTTTCCTACATTCCCCGAAGAAGTTCCCGTGGTTTCGATCCCTGGGCCGGGCCGACCACGCCCCGGTGTTCCATTATCTCCACGAGCCGGGCGGCGCGGTTGTAGCCGACCTTGAGCCGGCGTTGGATGTAGCTGGCACTGGCCTTCCCCTGCTGCATGACGATCTCCAGAGCTTTTTCGTACAGCGGGTCGTCGCCCTCCGAAAGGAAGGCAGGTTCGGCACTTTCCTCGTCCTCGTCGAAGAACATCTCGTCGTCGATGTAGTCCGGCTCGCCCAGGGTTTTGACATGGGCGACCACGGCCTCGACCTCTTCCTCGGAAACGAAGGCCCCCTGCATGCGGGTAGGGAAGGGATCGACCACGCCGGAATACAGCATGTCGCCCTTGCCGAGGAGTTTTTCCGCGCCCACCATGTCGATGATGATGCGGCTGTCCATTTTGCTGGCCACCATGAAGGCGATCCGGCTGGGAATGTTGGCCTTGATAAGCCCGGTGATGACGTCGATGGACGGGCGTTGGGTGGCGAGCACCAGGTGGATGCCCACGGCGCGGCTCATTGCGGCAAGGCGGGCGACGGTGGATTCCAGTTCCTTGCCGGTGGTTGCCATCAGGTCGGCGAACTCGTCGATGATGATCACGATGTACGGCATTTTCTCCTGGGCGATGTCCCGTTCCTTGATCCGCTTGTTGTAGCTGCGGATGTCCCGCACCCCGACGGAATCCAGGCAGGCGTAGCGACGCTCCATCTCGAAGATGCAGTACTGCAGGGCCTGGAACGCGCGCTTGGGTTCGGTGATCACCGGGGTGAGTAGGTGGGGAATGTCGTTGTACAGTTTCAGCTCGACGATTTTCGGATCGATGAGGATGAGCCGGCAGTCGGCCGGAGTCAGGCGGTACAGGATCGACAGGATCATCGAATTGACGCAGACGGATTTTCCGGCACCGGTCGCGCCGGCGATCAACAGGTGCGGCGTTTGGGTAAGGTCGATGGTCTGCGCCTCTCCGGTGATGTCCTTGCCCATCACCACCGGGATTTCGGGGCATTTGCCTTCCCGCCTAAGTTCCCCTTCGATAATTTCCCTAAAGGAAACGATGTTGCGCTTGGTGTTGGGCACCTCGATTCCCACGGCATGCTTGCCCGGAATCGGGGCGACGATGCGGATCGAGGATGCGGCAAGGCGCAGGGCGATATTGTCCTGCAGGTTGGCGATGCGGGAAAGTTTGACCCCCGGTGCCGGCAGAATTTCAAACATCGTGATGACAGGCCCCTTGCGAATCCCGGTAACCTCGGCCTGTATCTTGAACTCCTGCAAGGTTTTAGTCAGGGTGATCGCCGCATCTCTGGTTGCCTGATCGATGACCCAGTACTCGCCGTCCGGATATTGGTTGAGTATGTCCACCGGAACGCTGTAGGTTCTGGGCCTTGAGGCTTTGACCTGGGGCTTTACGTTATTCGCCGACTGGATAGCGGCGGACATTTCCGCCTCCTCGATTGCCCGCTTGACGCTGTCCGAAAGGCCGTCCCCGAGAATCTTGGCCCGCTTCGTATTGTTGTTATTGAGATAATCGATGTCAATATCATTAGTAACATCGTCGGGAATTTCATCGTCGATAATATCATTGATATTGAAATTATCGGTAACATTGGCGATGATGTTCTTCGTATTGTTGTTTTCGTTGTCACCAGCGGTAATATTGTTTACGATGTCATCGATAATAAAATTATTTTCTGATGTTTTGCTTTTCGGTATTTGCCCAAAGGAATCTCCCGGCTTGTCGCTTCCGTTCCCAAGCTCGGGTTTGACAGGTTTGAGATAGTCAAGGGCGATGGGACTCCGGAGGGGTCTTGCCGGGGGAAGATTCAGCTCGACTTTCCCGAACCCGGCATCACCCGAACTGAAGGTCCGCGCAAAGGTTTCCGCCGACCGTATCCCCACCCATTCACCGAGAACCGGTTCATCGGCAAAGTTTTCTCCCGTTTCGCCGGAAGGTGCCGGCAGGAGCAATGCCTGTTCCCGCAACTTCCATACCCTGCGTTTTCTGGGCACGGCTTTCACCGGGAAAAAAACTTCCTTAAGGAGCTGTATCAGTATTATTTGCATGAATACCAGTATGACGATGAGGATGCCGAAACCGGTCCTACCGATAAACCCCAGGAGCGCGGATTGCATTGCAAGCCCGTCAAAATCCCGCATCAAGATGAAGCCGATGCCCATGGTGAGAAAGGGGATTATCAACATGTTAAGGAGAAAGAATTTCGCCGGTTGCCATTGCGGATGGGCGAGGATGAAGGCCGAATAGCCAAGGTACGCCGGAATGCAGAAGGCCAGAATCCCGTAGGAGCGCGAAAAGAAGGCCCCCAGAACTGGGCTGAAGGCCGGAATCCCGAAAACCGCACCCAAAAGCGAAAACCCCATGGCGACTGCCAGCACCCCCAACAGGCCGGCCCCCACGATACCCACCAGTCGGAACTTGGCATTTTCGCTCGTCTTCGCCTCTTCCAGGAATTCGCCCCATCTGGATCTGGCACCAAGAAGAAAAGCCGATGTGCGGGCAAAAAATGTCTCTTGCAAAACGCTGCTCCTGCCTCATTATCGGCAAATTCGGCCGACCAATAAAGTGGCCCGATCCTTCCACTCAAACATGGCGGGCTAACAGGGGATATATGACCCTTATTCTGGGGTAAAATCTTCAAAAATGTCTTGAAACCTAGCTAAAAGCAGGTGAGTCGCTTTCAAGTGGTTGAAAACAAAAAAAAATTGTTTCAAACTACGGAAAGCCCAAAAAAATTCTTGCTTTTTACAGTTTTTTTTGCCTAAGGTACTTGAACAGCTCAGGCGTATTGGCTATATTGTATGCAATCTGATGGAGCAACGGGATGTAATGTCCGGCCTAGCCTGGCACCATTCCAGCCTAACAACCTAGTTCAGCAACGCTTCATTGGGCCGCCCCTTGGGTTTCCTCACCTCCTTTTCCCAAGGGGCTTTTTAGTATCGACGCTTTTCGGGTAATTTGCCTTGAGAAGCCTTCTATATCTCCCTTGCAGATCATCGAAATTGGAGCTTTGCGATAGCAAAGCTCCGCACATTTGTTGACGGGGTTAGGTTCCTCCATCGCCATGTCGCAGTGCCAGCCGCGCGATTTCGGCAACTACTTCCCGGCGTTCGTCGTCCAGGCGGTTTATTCGCAGGCAGCCTTTGCCCACGGCCGATTTGCTGAAAATTCCGACATAGCGTTCCAGGACCGGTTTGCCGTCCAGCCAAAGCATGACGTACAGGTGGACGGCGGATTTCTGGGTCTTCAGGGCGATTTTTGGGTAGGGGCCGTCGTAGGTCGAGCATTTGTAGTGAAAGTCCAGCCAGCCGAGTCCCTCGAACTTGCCGCAGGCAAAGGGCCGGCCGGCCGAACCGATTTCCCTTTCGAGAATGCCGGCGATTTCCTCATGCAGACTTTGCAAATCTTCCATAGTAAACAATTCCCACGTTTGAACCTCGGACCCAAACCGTTACTTGCAGTCGCGGCATAGGCCGGTGAAGTGCAGGCTGTGTCCCCGTATCTCGTGCTTGTCCGTTTCGCCGATGGCGGCGCAAAGCTCGCCGATGTTCCCGGCCACGTCGAAGATCCGCCCGCAGGAGTCGCAGACGAAGTGGTAGTGCCGGTGCAGGCGGTGGTCGTAATGCGTGGAGCCGTCCAGGATACCGATGTCGGCGATCTCGCCGGATTCCGCCATCTGCCGCAGGTTCCGGTAGACCGTGGCCTTGCTGATC
>WQZW01000199.1 GCA_009780545.1 Treponema sp. | reverse complement strand
GCGGATATATGTCGGAAGTCCAGCCGATCCGCCTCCTTCTTCCCTCCGTGAAACTCCGTGTCCTCCGTGGTTTTGAATGCAAAAACGGAATCCGGGGTGCGACACTTGAGTAAATGCTGTTGCTCTGCCGGCCGCTTTCCTTATATTTACCAAATTCCGGATAAACGGTAGACTGGGGTATGGAACGCCTATTGCAACGCCGTCTTTCGGAATTTTTTGGGGAGGAGACCGCCGCCAAGGTAGCCCTGACCGAGCGGACCTGCGGGGAGGATCCTTCGGTGAACTCGCTGGAGTACGATTCCCGGAAAGTGGTGCCCGGCACGCTGTTCTTTGCCCTGTCCGGGCTTCATACCGACGGACACAGGCACGTCGAGGATGCCGTCAAACGGGGGGCGAGGGTCGTCGTCCACGAGGCGGAGATCGGGCGGAAAGATCCCGGCGTGGTGTATCTTCGGGTAAGGAATTCCCGGGTGGCGATGTCGCCCATCGCGACCGCCTTTTACGGCTTTCCTTCAAAACGTCTTTTGGTTATAGGCGTTACCGGAACCGAGGGGAAAAGCACCACCGTCTACCTTATCTGGCAGTTTCTGCGGCTTTTGGGGAAGAAGGCCGGCTTTTTCTCCACGGTGCAGCAGTCGGACGGGGGGGACGAACGGTGGAACGCCGAGCATCAGACCACGCCGGAGGCCACGGTGGTGCAGCGGCTGCTTTGGGAGATGGCCGAGAACGGCTGCACCTACGCGGTGGTCGAGTCCAGTTCCCACGGGCTTTCCGTTCGGAACAACCGGTTGGGCGACGTCGTCTACGATGCGGCGGTGTTCACCAACCTGCGCCATGAGCATATGGAATTTCACGAAACCCCGGAATGCTACCGGAACGACAAGGCGAACCTGTTCCGTGCCCTGGACCGGGGCGAGGAAAAGACCGGCATTCCCGGGACGGACTTCGTCGTCGAGCCTTTCGGGGTGATCAACGCCGACGATCCCAATGCCGACTATTTTTCAAGCGTTACCCGGCGGGACATTCTCGGCTTCAGTACCGAGGGGATGGAAACCGACCTTACGATGACGGCGATCCATGGGGGCTCTTTCGGGAACTGGTACAAGGTGCAGCTTGCCGACGGTTCCCGCCTGGACATTCGGGACAGGCTGCCCGGAACCTTCAATGCGGGGAACGTCCTCGCGGCCCTGCTTACCGTATCCCAGATGACCGGCCTTTCCCCGGAGGAGCTTGCCCTCCTTTGCCCGAAGCTGCTGCCGGTGCGGGGCCGGATGACGGCAATCGACCAAAAACAGCCCTTCCGTGTGCTCGTCGACTACGCGCACACGCCTTCCTCCTTCAGGGCGATCTTCCCTCCCTTGAGGAGGCAGCTTGACATTGAAGGCGGCAGGATCATCAGCCTTTTCGGTTCGCCCGGCGAACGGGACACGATCAAACGGCGGGAGCAGGGAAAGATCGCCGCCGAGTATTCCGACTTCATCGTGCTGACCGACGAGGATCCCCGGGGGGAAAGCCCGATGGACATACTTAAGGAGATAGCCCAAGGGATATTTGCCCAAATGAAGGCCGATCCCCGAAACGTTTCCTTCAGGCAGGGGGAAAACCTCTTCCTGATTCCGGACCGCCCGAAGGCGATACGCAGGGCGTTTTCGCTTGCCCGCCCTGGCGACGTCGTCCTGCTTCTGGGGAAAGGGCACGAGAATTCGATCATCTATGCGGACGGGGCGATGCCCTTCGACGAGATAGCCGAGGCGGGAAAGGCCCTGAGGGAACTGCCGGGCCGGGAATGAAAGGCCCGATTCCTTAAGCCATACCCGAGGAGGCCAAAGAACCGCCGATTAATCCGGCGGTTTTTGTTCCTCGGCCTTTCGGGTGCGGCCTGCTATGCGTTGCGTATCCAGACGCTGGCGTAGCCGGCATCGCCCAGCCGTTGCAGGACCTCGGCCATTCCCGCCGACCTTACGTCCGGAATCACCACCCGATAGTACAGTTTTCGGTCCGGGGAATTGAAGCGTTCTATTTCGGGACGAAGCCCCAGCGAGCTCAGGTGGTCGAGGTCCCGCTGGGCGGTGGACATTTCCGTGTAGGAACTTACCTGAACCTTGAAACTGCCCTGCCCCCGGGGATCGACCCGCCTGCCGAACATATCCGCCGCGGGATTTCCGCCCGAGCTTCCGGTAACGGAAGCGGCGGGAAGTCGGGCCGTGGGGGAATCCGGCTGTTCGGTACGCACCCAAATCGCTTCCTGCGATCCGTTCGGCCGCAGCTCAAGGCCGAAGCCCACGGCAACGAGTCGTTCCACGTAGGATACCACCTGGGACGCCGCGACATGGGGAAGTACCACCCTGAACCACTGCCCGTTCCGTTCGATTTCAGGATCGAAACCCAGTCCGCCAAGCTGCCTGGAAAGATCGCGCGCATTGGCCTGCGCCCCGAAGGAGCCGACCTGTATCCGGTAAAAGCCCTGCCACCGGGTAATCTGTTCGATGTTATCCGGCCAGATGATGTTTGCCGTCGAGGTTACGGGCGTTCGGGACGGCGTCTGATCCGGCCGGGGCGAAGGGTCCGCCGTCAAAAGGTCGTCCGGTTCCCCGGTTCCCGGAACCGAAGGACGGCCGCCGCCGAGAATATCCAGGATTTCGCGAACCTGTCCCTTCAGTTGGAGCACCTGATCCGCCTGTTGCCGCACGAGTCCCTGTTGTTGCTGTATCAATTGCTGCTGTTCCCGTATCTGCTGCTGAACCCGCTGCAGTTCCTGCGCGGTGGTGGCTTGGCCCCCGTTATCGCCGGTTCCGTCGTCCGCCCGTCCGCGGGAATAAGCCGGAAATACCACAAGTAAAGTTGTCAGCCCCAGCAAAACGATCTTTTTTTTCATACCCGTTTCCACTTATCTCCTTATATTTTGTCCGGAAGGCACCCGTCGGTCGGCCGTCCCAAGTAAGCTCCTTGCCGGTCAGTTGGCCTGAAAGTGCCACCTGCCGTTGTGCAACGTGTAGACGCCGGCCCTGTACCCGTTCGACCGGTAGGCATCGGAAAAACCCTGCCAGACCACGTCCGACGGGGCCGCGTCGCTCAGATTGACGTTCATCCCTATCACTATCCTGGAAACGTACCGTAGGGCGCCGGCAAAAATGCCCTCGTTCAGCGAATCGATCCCCCCGCCTATGGTTATGTTGGTGAGGAAGTTATTGTGAAAAACATTGTCCCCGAAGGAGACGACCCGATTGCCGATATTGACCCCGATGAGCCTGTTGTTGGCAAAGGAACCGAGCCCCAGGGAAACCACGCTGTTGGGAATCGACAGCACGGAAAGCCGGTTGCTGTTGAAGGCATGGTCGCCTATGAAGGCGAGTTTTTCCGGGAGCGCCAGGTTGGCAATGTCGTTGTTGAAGAAGGCCGCATATCCTATAAAGGTGAGCGATTCGCCGAGGACCACTTCGGCCAGACGGTTGTCGGAAAAGGCCCAGTCGCCGATGGAAACCACCCCGTCGGGAATCGTTACGCTGAGCAGGCCGCGCCTGGCGAAGGCCAGGTCGGCAATTCCGGTAACCGGCCTGCCCTGCACATGGGCGGGGATCTTTACATGGACGTCGGTGCCCAGGTACTCGGTGATCACCACGCCGGACCCCATGGGCGTTACCCGAAAGTCCCGTTCGTTGCCGAAATCCTGGGCGCCGGCCCGTGCCGCAAGCGATGCCGCCAGTATCAACAGTAGACCTGTTTTTTTCATGTCCATACCAGCCTCCTAAACGTCGATCCCGTTCCGGAGCCAAGTCCCGCCATGGAAACTTTGGCGACCATTATCGACAACTATACCGTGTTTCTAAAGAGGTGTCAAGCGTGCCCAATCGGTCGGAGACCGATTGGGCTGGGGAGAATCGCCATCCTCCGGTAGGAGGACGGCGATTCTCCACGCGTTTTTTGTTGGGATTATCCGGCTCTGGCAACACCTTGGATTCCGTACCTCGGTTGTCAGGGTAAAGCGTGGAGTTTTGCTCCGCAAAACTCCCTAGTCCAAGCTACCTTCGGTAGCTT
>WQZW01000198.1 GCA_009780545.1 Treponema sp. | reverse complement strand
CCTCGCAGAAACACAATAAAATCCTGTTGACCTTCTGCGTGCTTAATCTACTGTATTGCATAGACTTACATCATCCTCCATAGGGAGATGATGGTCTAGAGCCTGCCATTATTATGTAAACTTGCCGAAAAGGAACGCCCATCATTTGCGGGCATATCAACCCAATGTTCGATAATCAGTCATTTCAGCGTTCAACCACGGTACGATCTGGGGCTAAGTTTATCCGATGATGATATGCGGCTGGTTATTGCACACACAAAGTCGATCAGGGAATTTTTGGAAACCGAAGTGCGGGATCTGTTTGCCGAGTAGGTGGCGCAAGGGTACTGCGCATCGATTGTCGGGAATGCCTTCGGGCTTGGCCGGCAAACCCGAATCGCCAAGGTGGAAACGCACATAGCGTTTTCACCCGGCGGGAAGCTTACCCCGGGATTTGCCTTCTGCCGGCCTTTTCAAATCTCGACCGTAGTAATTCAAAATTCTTCCTTCCATAATTTGGAACTTAGGGTGCCGGCACCGATGCTTGGGGTTTGGCCCGCATGAATCGATTGAGTTGTATCCTTAAGGTTCCGATAATGGTAGCATGAAAAGAATAACTATTTCGATGTTTGTCTGCTGTATTGTCGCCGCACTTATCGTCAGTCGTGCGGAGGCCCAGGCTAATCCGCCCGGCGGAGTTTTCAGACAGGAGGGAGTCGCTTCCTGGTATGGAAACGAATTTAACGGGAGGCCGACCGCATCCGGGGAGATATTCAATTCGTCACTTTTCACCGCAGCCCATCCGTCCCTGCCTTTCGGTACGTTCCTGCTGGTTACCAACAGGAACAACAACCGCCAGGTTTCGGTTCGGGTAAACGATCGCGGGCCTTTTGTCGGGGGAAGGATAATCGACCTTTCCCGGGCGGCGGCCGAACATCTGGACATGCTGATTACCGGTACGGCTCAGGTGGTAATCGAAACTTTCAACGGCCAGGCACAGGCATCGGAGCCTCCCCAGCAGCCGTGGCAGTCTCCGCAGACGCAATCGCCGGCCCAGCAACCTCCGCAGCCGCAGACCCAGGTGCAGACGACCAGCGCGACAGTTCCCCTGGACGTGCCTCCCAACACGCCGATAACCGTGAACATTTTCCACTCGCAGGACCCGACGCAGCCTCCGACCGTGGTGGTTACCCCGACCGAGGGCAACGTTCCGGAGGAATGGCGGTTCCCGCAACCGCCGGCCCAGCAGCAACAGCCTTCCCAACAATTTCCCCAGCAGGCGCAGCCCGTGCCTCCCCCGCCGACCGTGTTGCCCACGCCGGCGCCGCTGCCTCCTCCCCAGCAACAGTACTCGCAGCCTCCTGCGGTAACGCAACCTCCTGCGGCAACGCAACCCCAGCCGGCACCGGCACCGCAGCAATGGTCGTCGCAGCAACAGCCGCCGGCCCAGCCTCAGCCGCAACCGCAGCCCGCACAGCAATGGTCGTCGCAGCCGGCCCAGCCGCAGCCGTCTACTCAACCGCAGCCGTCCGCTCAGCCTCCCGTTGTCCAGCAACCCTGGCAGCAGTCGCCTACGAACCAGGCGGCGATAAACCCGAACGCGACCTACCGGGTTCAGGTCGGGTCGTTCAAGGTGGCACGGAATGCGGTGGACGTTTTCGTCCAGCTTAGGTCGGCGAACCTGCAACCCAGCTACGAACGGCACGACGACTTCTTCCGTGTCGTGCTGGCCAGCATCCGGGGCAGCGAGGTCCAGGCCACGGTGGAACGGCTTGCATCTCTGGGCTTTCCCGGTGTAATAGTTATGGGTGAGTAATTTTCTAAACAAGGGGAAGTCCGTCCCAAGATGAACAAAAATATCTTACGGGCGGACCTGCTCCTGCTTTTGACCGCAGCCATCTGGGGTTTCGGCTTCGTGGCCCAGCGTTCCGGCATGGAGTACGTCGGCCCCTTTGCCTACAATGTCCTGCGTTTCGTTCTCGGCAGCCTTTCCCTCGTGCCCTTGGTTCTGTTGGGGCGAAGGAAATCGGCCGGCAGACCGAAAATCCCCCGTAAAACGATGCTCCTCGGTTCGCTTTTCGCCGGAATATGCCTCTTTGTCGGCCAGACCTTCCAGCAACTGGGGATAATGTTCACCTCGACCGGCAATGCCGGCTTCATTACCGGGCTGTACGTGGTGCTTGTTCCCATCTTCGGCATCTTCCTCGGGCACAAAACCGGAATCGCAACTTGGATAGGCGCGGCCCTGACCTTCGCCGGCCTGTACTTCCTGGCCAACGTTTCCAGGCCGGAGGCGATTAACCCCGGCGACCTTCTGGTGATGGTAAGCGCGGTATTCTGGGCCGTCCATGTCCTGGTTATCGACCGGTTGGTCCGCACGGTCGATGCGGTGGTCCTGTCGCTGGGCCAGTTCTCCGTCTGTGCCGTGCTGATGATCTTTGCCGCCTTTTTCCTGGAACCGCAGATACATCCGCTGGTGACCGGCCTTTCGGGCGACTTCCTGGAAAACGGGGCCTTCAAGTGGCTGCCCCTTCCGGACCTTATCGCCGGGCTTTCCTCGGCAACCGTTTCCCTGCCGGCCGCCGCCCTCATCCCGATACTGTACGGCGGCCTCTGTTCGGTCGGCATCGCCTACACGCTGCAGGTGGTCGCCCAGAAGGACGCCCCGCCAGCCCATGCCACGATCATCCTCAGCTTCGAGGGCTCCTTCGCGGCCCTCGGCGGCGTCCTCCTCCTGTCGGAAACCGTCTCCAGCCTGACACTGCTGGGCTTTGTCCTGATGCTTGCCGGGATGTTGGTGAGCCAGTGGGAGTTGATCGTGAAGAAGAGCGGCCCGATCTGACTTTGTCGGATTGGATTTAGGAGAAATGCCGTCCTCCGTGGAAGGCTGGCAATTCCCCGCGCATTTTTCCGGACGATCCTATGAATCGGGAGTTTTTCTTGACCTACCCTTGCCCTATAATTACCCTATGACCATAGAACGAATCGTTGAGATCGATGCCGACCGTCGCCTGTATTTGGAAGTTCCCCCCGACTGGCCCACGGGGAAAGTACGGGTTGCGCTGACCTTGATAAGCAGGCAGGAACCCCGGGATTCCGCCACCGACAAGTGGGTCAATCCGCTGTTGGGCCTTGCAAAGGCAAAAGGCGCAAAACTAACGCTGGATCGGTTCATGGAAATGCAACGGGCGGAAGTTGAGATGGAGATCGAAAACGATAGGTACCTTTGGGGAGACAAATGACAAGCTACGTCCTTGATGCCTCTGCCTTGATCGCCTGCTGAAAGGAGAAAATGGAGCGGAAACGATCGACCGCCTTTTCCAGCAAGCGATCTTGGGTGAGGCCACTCTTTGCATGAGCATTGTCAACCTGCTTGAAGTGTATTACGGGTTTGTTGCGGACATCGGGCTGGGTGAAACCGTTGATATGCTAAACAGTATTGAGAATACCCCACTTATCGTTATTGATACCATCTCGCAAACAGTATATTACGAAGCGGCACGAATCAAAGGCACGTATCGTAGGCTTTCGCTTGCGGACGCAATCGGGATTGCTACCTCAATCGAGCGTTCCAGTGTTTTTGTTACTTCAGACCATCACGAACTTGAGGTAATCGAGACAAAGGAAGCACTTAGGTTTTTCTGGTTTCGCTAAGGTTCTTTGCGGGAAGTTGGCAATCCTCCACGCAGCATCCCTGGCCGCCCGGTGAATCGGGAGTTTTCTTTCAATACCCCCTTGCACTTAAATTCAAATTCCGGTAGAATGAAAGTAACTTAGGAGAACCTGAAAAGGAGGGTGATGTCGATTGACTGTGTTCAAGCTTCAAAGCAAGCTTTCGTCTGAAAGCAGGTGTCTCAGGCTTTCATTTGAAAGTAAATTTGCTTTATTACCCCCCCCGGAAATAAGGAAGACCTGCCCGGTCACCAAATGTCATTCGGGGGCCTCCTTAACCAAAGGCTTTGCCCTGCTAGGTGCCTTCAAGGAGTATCGGGATGAGAAAACGTTTTTGGATACTGCCGGTAGTTTTATTCATAAATTACATTTTTATACAGGATGTTAAACAT
>WQZW01000197.1 GCA_009780545.1 Treponema sp. | reverse complement strand
CCGGAATTTCCCGAAACCGTACGGCGGTTGAGGGACCGCTACCTGAATACCGAATTGCCGAAAATAAGGAACGCCCTTGAAAGGAAAAACAACCCCTCGGAAAACGATTTGAGGGCGATGGAGAATTTAAGGGAATCGTTCGGAAGGACGGGAAGCCGGGGACGCAGGTGAGCGATCCCGGCCCGGGGTCAATTTTCGATTGCGTCCTCCGGCCAGTCGACGATCCCGCCGACGTCGAAAACCTGGGCGTAACCCAGGCCGTGGAGGATGCTTCCGGCCTCCAGCGAGCGGACCCCGGCATGGCAGTAGACGAAAACGGTAAGGTCCTTATCCGGCAGTTCGGCCGGGGCGCGGACGGCAAGCTCGGTGTGGGGGATCAGCCCGGCCCCCCGAATGCGGCCGGCATCGTATTCCCGGGCGGTCCGCACGTCCAGAAGGACGAACCGGTCGTCCTTGGCCATCATCCGGATCGCCGTCTCCGGCGTTATGGTCCTGAAAACCGCCGGCCTCGGGTCCGGGGATTCCGGCTTCCCTTCGTCCGTTCCGGGGATTGCGTTCATGACGGGCATGGCAATGCTTACTCCTTCGGTAAACTATAACCGCAAGGGCGGGTTTTGTCTACCGGACTATCGGGAACGATCCCTTCGGTAAATGCGGGGGCGTTGCGGGGGCAGGGCCCCCGCTCGGGGGGTAGCCCGAGACTTGCCACGCAAGGCTCGGGCTCAGGGGGGCTTGGCCCCCCTCATGGTCGGGATCGATTCCATGGACCTTGACAGTCCGGCCGATTGGGAATAGCATCGGACTTAAGGAAGGCTGATCAAATCCCGAAGCGAATTGCCGACGTGATCGGCGGTTTCCTGACCGAACGGAGGTTCCATGCGGAGATTGTTTCTGACCGCGGCGTTGGCCGCCCTGGGTACGGGGGTTTGGGCGCAGGCCACGGGGACGCCACAGAGTATGAGCCCGGAGCAGAACTACTACCGGGGCAGGCAGCTGGAGGCCACGGCCGGGATGGCGGCGGCCTCCCCCCACTACCTGGAAGCGGTCCGGGTGAGCAACGACCAGATCGCCAGGGGCACGGCGACCGGCAATACCTACGTCTTCCTGACCCGCTCGCTGCGGAGGCTGGAACGGCATAGCGAGGTGGTGGACCTGGGCCGACAGGGAATGCGGGCCTTTCCCACCGAATACCGCATCCTGGAAGCGATGGGGCAGTCGTTCTTCTTCCTCGGCAACTACGCCCAGTCGCTGGCCCACATGGAACGTTACGCCAGCGCGCAGCCCAACGGGGAAAGCATCTCCGTCGCCTATTTCTTCATCGGGGAGATATTCAGGCTGACCAACCGGTTCCACCGGGCGGACATGGCCTACACGACGGCGATGTTCCACGAGCCGAACATGGACCTTTGGTGGTTCAGGCTCGGGGAGGTGCGGGAACGGGTCGGCGACCGGGAGCCCGCGATGGAGGCCTACCGACGCGCCGTGGCGCTGAACCCCGCACACGGCGGTTACCGTCAGGCCCTGGCGAGGCTGCAGGCGGAATAAGCGTCCCGATCCTGCGGATCGGCCTCGGGGAATTGGCAAATTCTCCGGGGCGTTTTACGGCAAACCCCGCAGTTTTCGCCGGATTTTCAGTTCCCTGCCTTGTCCTTTCAACCCGACAATCCCATGATCCCGTCATATCCCTGAAAAGGGTAAATCCCCGTCCTTCCTGCCGTAACCTCCCCGTGAAAAACGTAAAAAACCACATTGACGGTATTTCGCTTTTACGTTAACCTAATAAATATCATGGTTTACCAAACGGGGACCGTCGATTCGGGCCCTTCGACCAAGGCCTTGCTCCTCCGGTTGCTCAGGGAAGAAGGGGGCAGGCCGGCGAGCGGGGAGAAGCTGGCCTTGGCCTTGGGGATTTCCCGTGTCGCGGTGTGGAAGGCGGTACGGGCCCTGCTCAAGGCCGGGTATCCGATCGATGCCGGGGAACCGGGCTACTCGATCCGCCCGGAAGAGGAGCCGGACTTCCTGTACCCCTGGGAATTCGGGGAGCGGGAAAACCTGTTCCACCATTTCCTCCGCACGGAAAGCACGATGGACCGGATGAGGGATTTCGCCCTTCGGGGCGGGGACGACGGAACCGTGGTCCTTGCCGAAAGGCAGGAGGCCGGCAGGGGACGCTGCGGCAGGAACTGGGTTTCCCCGGAAGGCGGGCTGTACCTCACCGTCCTGGAAAGGCCGGAAGCGGGCAGCCGTTTGTCGCCGGCCGAATACCGCCTGCCCCTGATGCTATACCAGATCGCCGTGGCCCGCGCGCTGGCGACGGCATGCGGAAAGCCGGCGTTGCTGCGCTGGCCCAACGACGTCTACGTCGGGGGAAGGAAGATCGCCGGCCTTTTGTGCGAGTTTTCGGGCGAGGGGGATTCGCTGGGTTGGACGGCCGTCGGCATCGGCATCAACGTCAACAATACCGTTCCGGGAGAGTCGGCGGTAAGCTGCGCCGGCCTTTCCGGTCGCGACCTTTCCCGCCGGGACCTTACGCTGGCCGTCCTAAAGGAGGCGGCCGTCCTGAAGGAGGCGGCCGAACTGAAAAGGCTGACGGCCGGAACCGGTTCCGGGACGCCGGGGAACCGGAGGCTGGCCGAAGAGTGGAACTCCCTTGCCGAGGGCATCGGGGGAAGTGCCTCCCTGGTGAGGTTTACCCCGGAGGCCGGCCGGGAAAAGGACGGCGGTATTCTTGCGGCCGGGACCTTCTCCGGAGTGGACGCCCTGGGAAGGTGCCTGATTTCAGGTAGGGAAGGGGAGAAAGCCTTTCAAAGCGGGGACCGTTCTCTTGTGTATCACCGAAACTTGGGTTCGGCCGACAAAAAAATATCCATAGGAGGCATTATCGTGGAAACGACCGAAACGAAAACAGTACCAAAGGAAGAAAAAGCCGGGCAGACGGGCACGGCCGGCCGGGACCCACGGAGAAGGTCCGTCACCCCGCTGGTCTTCGTTGCGCTCTTTGCCGCGTTGATTGCCGCCGGAGCCTTCCTCATCGTCCCCGTCGGGCCGGTTCCCGTCGTCCTGCAGAACATGTTCGCCCTGCTCGCGGGGCTGGTGCTGGGGCCGGCCCTGGGTGCGGGGGCCGCCGCCCTGTTCGTCGCAGCCGGCGCGGTCGGGGCCCCGGTCTTCGGCGGCGGCGGGGCCGGCCTCGCCTCGCTGCTCGGTCCGACCGGCGGCTACCTCCTCGGGTATATCCTCGGTGCCTTCGTCTCCGGCCTGATTGCCGGCAGCCCGAAACCCGAACGGAAAACCCCGGCCTTAAGACTCGCCCTTGCGGTCGCCGCCGGAATCCTCGCCGTCTATGTTCCGGGCCTGGTCGCCCTGAGCCGGTTCGTCGGCTGGGACCGGGTCCTCATCGCGGGATTCGTTCCCTTCATCGCCGGGGACGCCGTCAAGGGAATTCTGGCCGTTCTCGTCGCAAGGCGGCTCAGGCGGACGGCCGCCGCCCTTCTTTCCCGTTAGGGGACCGCCGACCGTGCCCCTGTTTTCGATACGGAACCTGGTCAAGAAATTCCCCGGCGGTCTTCCGGGCGAGGAATTCCCCGCCCTGGACGGGGTGAGCCTGGACATCGAGGAAGGACGGTGCATGGTCATCGCCGGCTCCAACGGTTCGGGGAAGACGGTGCTGATGAAGATCGTCGCCGCCCTGCTGGAGCCGGACTCCGGGGAGGTGATCTTTCGGGGGGAACCCCTGTTCGGGGGCAGGGCCGGAAGCCGCATGCGGGAAACCGAGCGACGGCTTCGGGGGGAACTGGGCCTGGTCTTCCAGGATGCCGACGCCCAGATCGTCGGGGAAACGGTCGCCGAGGATGCGGCCTTCGGGCCCGAGAACCTGGGCTTTTCCCCGGAGCAGGTGCGCTCCCGTGTCGATGCGGCCCTTTCCTCCATGGGCCTCGGCCGGATGCGGGAACGTTCCCCGAGACGGCTTTCCGGGGGCGAGAAACGCCGGCTTGCCGTGGCCGGGGTGCTCGCCTCCGGCTGCCGCACGGTGATCATGGACGAGCCCTTCGCCAACCTCGACT
>WQZW01000196.1 GCA_009780545.1 Treponema sp. | reverse complement strand
GGGGGTTTTGCCTTTGTGGGGGGGTTTTAGAATTTTTGGGGGGCCCTCAGGGGGGGGGGGGAATTTGGGGGAAAGATTTGGGAAAAAAAATTTTGTTAGGGGTTGGCGGGGGGGGGGGGGGTAACGGCTTAAGCGCTTTCATATGAAACGTCATCGTGTCCAGCATCAGCATATACCTCCTTATCCCTGAATTTACGTTCGCTTACGATTATAGCCAAAACAAGGAGATTGTGTCTAGTGGGGTGATTCCAATACGCCCACGGCAGGTTGGATTCGGAGGTTCGCAAGGCAAACCTCCACCCCGCCGGTCAAGTCCGGCGGCAAAACCCTGCGGATCGGATCATCGGTACAGCGGACTCCCGATCCTGATTCCCCCGTTGAGGAAATCCACGATCTTCCCCTCAATTAATATCTGCACCACCTGAACGTTGGCGAACTCGGTTGCGGTCCAAACGATCTGACGGATCTGGTAGGCCAGGCCCTCGTTGCCCCAGGGATTGTACTGAAAGCTGTCGTTGAAGTTGATGAAGGCGGTTTCGTCCCGAATGGCCACCCCGATAAGCCTGACTTCCGGGGCTATCAGGCTGATGAAACCCTGCCCGGCCTCTTCCGCGGTGGGCCCGGAAAGCAGCGCGTCGAGGCTGTCCCTGAGCGGCGACTGCGAGACACGGATGTTCCGGTTCACCTTGATCAGATCCAGCTCCTCCCCCTCGTCCCTCGCCCTGACAAAAAAAATCCCCCGTTCGCGGGTCTGCACCGGAACCTCCACCTGTGAAGCCGGCGCCGCTTGCCCGCCGGATGCGGCTTGTTCCGCAGGAGTCGGCGGCGTTTGTTCCGTAGGCGCACTCTGCCCTGCAGGTGCCGTTTGCTCCGCAGGAGTCGGCGACGTTTGTTCGGCAGGTTGCGGTTGCCGTGCCCCTTCCGCCGGAGCCGGAACCTCGACCTCCGCCGTCAGGGCCTGCCGGGCGGAAACCTCCCCCGGAGAATCCTTCCTCCACAGCGAGGGGCCGAACGTCAGGAAAAGCCCGACCGACCCGACCAGGCAGGCCACGGTAACAATCGCCGCAAGCGGGGCACGCGATTTCCGCTTCCGCCCGGCCTTCCCCCTCGGCTGACTCCCGCTCGGTTTGCCCGCCTGTTTCCTGGTTCCCGGCCCCCTGCCGCCGGTTCTACGAACTGCCATGCCTAGATGATAGGGAAGAAGCACCGGGAGGTCAATTGGGGTTGGGGGGGAAACAACATACCCCGCCATGAATGGCGGGGTATGTGCCCTCCGATACAATCAACTTTGGCCGGAGAAAACAGAACCTTGCCATTAAAAGCGGGGCGTTGCGGGGCAGCGCCCCGCTCGGGGGGTAGCGTAAGAATTGCTACGTGCCGAAGGCGGGCCAATGCACCGTGGGTGCATTGGCCTCGGAGTTTTGCATAGCAAAACTCCACGCCGTAATGGTAGCAAGTCTGGAGCGAAGGGGGGCTTGGCCCCCTCCCTATTATTGAAGACCGGTTTCCCGCCCACGGCCTTTCCAGCAGATTCCTAAATCTACCTGCCGGAAAAGACGTTTGTTCTCCCGGGAATCAATCGGCAAACCAGACGGTCGAAAGCGTGTGGTAACCGGTGGGGTTTATGTTGAAACCCCGAAGCTTGTCGCCGGTGGCGACCACCTGCTCGCCGTCGAGGATGTAGATCCAGGGGGCGTCCTCGTGAATCAGTTTTTGGGCATCGATGTACAGCTGTTCCCGCCGTACCGGGTCCACTTCCATCCTCCCCAGGTCAAGAAGTCGGTCGACTTCCGGCCGGCTGTAGAAGGCGCGGTTTCCGGGATCTCCCCAGGCACGGGAATGGAATATCTCCAGCCCGTAATCCGGATCGCCGGAGACGGTAACCCAGCCGTTGGTGTACAGGTCATGCTCGCCGCGGTTGGTCACGTCGAGGAACGTGGTCCATTCCAGGATGCGCACGTCCAGGGTAATTCCAACCCTGGCAAGCATATCCTGGAGGATCACCACGGTATCGATGCGGGGAGCGCTGTCGTTGGTGTAAACGTTGGTGGTAAAGCCGTCGGGAAAGCCGGCCTCGGCAAGGAGCTGCCTGGACTTTTCGGGGTCGTACTCGTACTGGGGCAGTATGTCGGCCGCCGATGCCCAGACCTTTTCCGGAAGCGGTCCTCTTCCCACGCTGCCGACTCCCTGGTACACGGTCTTTACGATGGCATCCCGGTCCACGGCATGCAGGATGGCCTTGCGTACCCGGATATCGTCGAAGGGCGGCCGAAGGAAGTTCATACCGATGGCATAGAGGGAAAGGTCCTTGGTGCGGAATATTTGCAGGCCGTCCATCGCGTCGATCCGCCGTATGTCCTGGGGTTGGACGTTGAGCAGCATGTCCGCCCCGCCGGTTTCCATTTCCAGAAGTGCCGTGGCCGCATCCGGGATAAAGCGGATCACGATGTCCTTGATTTTCGGTGCGGGCCCATAGTAGCCGTCCCAGCGGGTAAGCTCGATCTGGCTTCCCACGATCCAGTTGACGAACTTCATCGGGCCGGTTCCTATCGGATGCTGGGCGTAGGCATCGCCGGCCTCCGTCACGGCCCGCTCGCCGGTTATCCCCATCAACGGCAGGGCGAGGTTGTTGAGCAGCGGCGCGAAGGGAAAGTCCAGGACGATGAGTACCTGGTAATCGTCGACAATCTCGGTACGGGAAACGGCCTCGACCATGTTGGTGAGATGGGGCGAAGCTTTGGCCCTGTCGAGGGTGAACTTTACGTCGGCGGCGGTAAAGTCGTCGCCGTTGTGGAACTTGACTCCCCGTTTCAGGTACATCCGGAGCAGCGTGTGCCTTCCCTGCGCGTCGGTCTCGAAAGCCCAACTTTCGGCAAGGGCCGGCACAACTTCCATCGTGTCCGGGTCCACGTCCAAAAGGGTATCGTATATCTGCCGCATGATCACCACCGAGGGCGTGTCCCTTGCCTGCGCGGGGTCCAGCGAACGCGGCCCGGCGGAAGCGATCACCCTGAGCAGCTCCTGCCCTTCGGTCGGCCCGGTTCCGTTGCACCCGGCCAATACCGGCAGGATCGTAAGGGAAAGCAGAAGCAGACCGGCTCCCGCGGCCCGCGATCTTCTCTTCGTTCCAAACATCGTCGTCTTCATAGTTCTTCTCCACAGATTAGTTTTGACGGAAACTATTTTCCGTTTGCTGCGCAGGTTGCCGGGTTTTCCCTAGGAATAGTCCCAGTCCATTTCCCTCATCTCCCGAATCGTGTCGGCGACAAGATCCACCAGGGTATCCATCATCAGCCGCCCCTTCTCGATGCTGGCCTTGGTCGGATCGCCTATCGCCCCGGTATCGCTGACCTCGGAAAGGTCGTGGACGATGTTCACCTTCTCGCTGAAGCGGATCACTTTTTCCGGAATCCGCGCCTCGGCCTTGGACAGATCGACCAGTTCCGGCCGAACCGCCATCATAATGGAAGTTTCCCCCTCCCCGCCATGCCCGAGCCCGTTCCAGACGTCGAAACGGTCGCCGATCATCCGGGCCAGGGTCGTCCACCAGGCCGGCATGTGGAGGATTTTCGTCTCCGGATGGCGGTACTTGGTCTTGGAGGCGGCTATGTTCAGGGATGCGGTGTTGCCCCCATGCCCGTTGAGGATGTAGATGTGGGTGATTCCCCTGTCGATAAGGCTTTCGAAAATGTCCTCGGCGATGGCGGTAACCGTTTCATGCCGCAGGGAAATGGCCATGGGATGCCTGATAACCCCAAGCGAGGTGCCGAAGGGAACGCAGGGAACCACGACCACCTTGTCCAGCCTTTCGGCCACCCGGCGCGCCGCCTCGGTGGGAACGAAGGTATCCGGCCCCAGGCAGCAATGGTCGCCGTGGCTTTCGCAGGCGCCGAAGAGGCAGATCGCCACGACTTCCTCCGGCTTCTTCAGCAACTGCTTGATCTCATAAGACGAAAATTCGTCAAGGAACACTTTTTTCATGGAAACTCCTTTTTGCCGTCCGGCAACCGTTCTGTTGATTATTATGATAGTGATGATTTTGACGAGAAATGTCGAGTACGTCCGGCC
>WQZW01000195.1 GCA_009780545.1 Treponema sp. | reverse complement strand
AGCCAGGGCCGTTCGGCACGTCCGCCCCGAATCATCGCCGGCAGGGCCGAAGCGAGCCGTTCCGCCGGGATCACGAAGTTCAGTCCCTGCGCCTCCATCATGCCGGCAAAAACAACGCCGACCAGCCGGCCGAAGGCATCGACCACCGGCCCCCCGGAATTGCCGTGGTTGACCGGAGCGTCGATCTGCATCACGTCCCCGATCTGCAAAAACCGCCGGCCCATCGCCGAGGCGATGCCGGAAGTTACCGTCTGCTCCAGCCCGACAGGCGACCCGATGACGATTACCGATTCGCCGACCCTCGGCACCGCCCTGTCCACCACGGAAAAAACGAAGTCGCTGCGAATCGGGGCCGAGATCAGGGCAAGGTCGAGGGTCTTGTCCCAGCCGACCACCTTCGCCGGAATCCGCGGACTGGTACTGTCCCCCAGCCTGATGAACATCCGTGAATTGCCCTTGAAGGTCGGGCTGACCTCGCTTTCGATGACGTGGTAGTTGGTGATCAAAAGCCCGGAGGCGTCGACAAAAAAAGCCGTTCCCCCAACCCGGTCCAATGTAACCCGTCCGCGTTCCGCCCGAAAGCCCCGATCCACGATCACCGTGGCGACTCCCCTGATCATATCCGCCGGGCTGTCCCTGCCCTGGGCGAACTGCCGCAGCTCGGAGCGGACGCTCCTTCCGCCGCCGGCACCGTCGACGGCATCGAGAAAGAAAGCCGCCGTTCCCCGCTGCCTTCCCTCGACGGCCCGCTCGAGAAAGGGCATGGCATCGTCGGCGGAAAGCGGGCTCAGCCGGTGGGCGTTGGCCGCCGAAAGAAAGGCCCCAAGGTTATCGCCCTTTTCCAGACTGTCCTTGGCCCATGCGAGGGTGAACTCCGGTTCCTGCCGAACGAAATCGGTTTGGCCGACATTAGCAAGCGAACGGCCCAGCGATGCGGCCAGTTCCCACCTGCCGTCATCGAGGGCGAGCCGGAACAGGGAGGCAAGGTTCGCCGTCGCCTCTTCCTCCATTGCGGTCAACGCCTCCTCGCCCCGGACTTCCTCCCCGATTCGGTACATGTGGCGATAGGCATGGATGAGGTCTATGGCGAGGATCGGATTTTCCCCGACTTGACGGCGTATCTCCTCGATGCGGATCCCGCCGGTGTCCCAGCGGGGGACAAGCCTTGCCGCCTGGCTTTCGGTAGTCTGACATGAGGCAACAAGGCCGGCGGCAAGCAGGGCGCAGACAACGATGGGCGTTTTCATTTCAAGTCAATCCTTTTGAGTTTCGGCCGGAGAAGCCGGGAGGTCGGTCGGGGTCCAGGTTCCGGGATGAAAGCGGCGGACGGTTTCCAGTTTCCCGTTCCTGCTCAGGTCGAGCCGCTGGACGACCGGAAAGCCGTTCTCGAACTCGGTTACCGAGATCAGAAGACCATTCTCGAAAACTTCGGCAAGCACCGGAATTCCCTGCTGAAGGACGGTCCGTTCCGTACCGGTCGGGAACTCGGAACTTTGGCGTTCGATGACGGATGCGGCCAGTCCCAGCATCCGGAGGTTCAGGGCCGGGCTGAGGGGATCCGTGTCCGGAAGCAGCATCCCTTCGTAGTCAAGCGATGCACCTACGTTCGCAAAGCGGATGGGCAAGTACCGAAACTCGCCAAGGGGGAAGACAAAAGTCTCCCCTTCGACCCTCACCTGCCTGACCAAGGGATAGCGTTCCCAGACAACCACCGCCTGACCCTCCGGCAACGCCAGCTCGGCCAGTACCGGAAGGCCGGAATCGAAGACGACGTGCATCCGGAAAGTCCCGGACTGCAGCGCGTCATGCGAGAACGACTGGAGCAGCCCCTCGCTAAAGACAAGTCGGCTTTCGGGAATGCCGTCGCCGTCTTCGTCAACGGTTATCGTGCCGGAAAAGCCGTGCAGCCTTTCGGCAAAGAGGTTGCGGCCCTCGTCGCCATGGAGCAGCCTGTCGACCGCAAGGAGGACGCTCCTGTCCAGGAAAGTCGCCGTACCGGAGCGGAAAAGCTCCTCCACCGCCTGCATGTCGTCGACAAGCCCCAGATTCAACGCCTGTATCAGGGATGTCGGATTGGGCCGGAAGGGAAAGTCCCGGTTTCCGCCGAAGGAGCCGGCCCGATAGCCCAGCACCAAACGCCTTGCGGCCTCAAGATCGCCGACGTAGGAAGCGGCCATCCAGGCCAGTTCCGGGTCCGCATCGAGGAGGAAGGGCACCCTCTGCACTACCGTATCGATGAGGATCAGGTCCTCCGGCGTCGGGACGATCTTCCGGACATACTCCAGGAAAAGTCTTAGCGGCCTCGGGTCATGGGGATTCCATTCCATTATGTCCAACAGGAGCCGGCGGAATTCCCCGGCAAAGGAACGTTCCTCGGCATCCGAGGGAAACTCCACGGTTTCCGGTATGGTAACAAAGGACGGGACCGAATCGGCCCAGACCGCACCGGCCCAGGCCAGTCCCCTAAGGGCACGGGCCTGCAACAACAGGGATTCGGTAGTGTCGCCGACCAGGTCCCGGTGGGCGGCAAGCGAGTTCAGGGCCGAGTCGAACCGGCGAAGCTCGATGAGCAGCTCGGTCTGGAACAGGCGGGCCTCGGGTTCCGCGTAACGCAGCCACTGGTTCACCATGATGGCCTTTTCCAGCACCTGCAATACAAGAAAACGGTTCTCGTCGCCGGCGCGCATGGTACGGGCCAACAGGAAGGACACGTCCGAGGAAACATCGGCAAAGTCGCCGGCACGGACAAGGGCGGAACGGGCATCGGTCCGCCGCCCCTCGTCCAAGGCCCGCTCCGCCCAGAGAACGAAGCGGTCGGCAACGAAGATATCGCCCAGACGTTCCTCGTCCGACGAACCGCCAGCCCGCACCTCCTGTGCCGAAAGGCCGGAAACCGCAACAAAACCGACCCAGCAGAGGGCCAGCGTCAATCCCCGCCTCATCACGGCTTCTCTTTCTTGCTTGCCTTCTTTTCCTTCTTCTTTTTGATCGAAAGCTTCGGCTGGTTGGACTTCTCCTTCTTCAGTTTCTGGTCTTTGCTCGCCATGGTTACCTCCTATAGATTCCTTCAATATAACGACAAACGGAACTTTTCCCTAATCGTCCCGATCATGCTTCCCCGGCACGCCTATGATCTCCCGCACCTCTTCGTCCGAAAGCGTTTCCCGGCTGATCAGGGCATCGGCAAGGCGTTCCAGCTCTCCCTTTTTCTCGTGGATGATCCGTTCGGCCTCGCCCCGGGAATGGTCGAGTATCTCCTGTATGGCCTTGTCGATCAGCTTCGCCGTTTCCTCCGAGTAGTCCTTGTGCCGGGCGATCTCCTTGCCCAGGAAGATCGGCTCGTCCTCCTGACCGTATGCCACCGGGCCGAGCTCGTCCGCCATGCCCCATTCGCAGACCATGTGGCGGGCCATGTCGGTGGCCTGCTGTATGTCCTGCTTGGTTCCGGTGGTCGTCTCCCCGTAGAAGAGCTTTTCGGCCAGCCATCCGCCGTAACAGATGGCGATTCGGTCCTGTATCCAGCCCCTTGTCCGGCTGTAGCTGTCCTCTTCCGGCAGGGAAAGCGCCATTCCCAACGCCCGCCCGTGGGGAACGATGGTAACCTTGTGCAAAGGATCGGCATTCTTCAGGAAATAATGGAGAATGGCGTGCCCGGCTTCGTGGATGGCCGTCATGCGGCGTTCCTTGTCGGAGATGGCAAGGGTGCTTCGGGCGACGCCCATCAGGATCTTGTCCCGCGCGTCCTCGAAATCGTCCATCACCACTTCCGCCCGGTCCTTTCTGGCGGCAAAAAGGGCCGCCTCGTTGACCAGGTTGGAGATTTCCGCTCCGCTCATGCCGGGCGTGGCCCTCGCGATACGGGCCAGGTCCACTTCGGCCTGAACCGGAATCTTTGCCGAGTGGATCTTAAGGATCGCCTCCCGCTCCTTGATGTCCGGCATGGCGACCACGACCTGCCGGTCGAAGCGTCCGGGCCGAAGCAACGCCGGGTCCAAAACGTCCGGCCGGTTGGTGGCGGCCAGGATGATCACCCCGTCCTTGGAATCGAAGCCGTCCATCTCGACCAGAAGCTGGTT
>WQZW01000194.1 GCA_009780545.1 Treponema sp. | reverse complement strand
CGAGGCCCCCGAAACCACCTTGCCGGCACGGACGTTTTGATACGCCGCCCGGGCCATTGCCGGGAAGTCGATGCCCAAGTGCCGCCCGAAACGGCGGTCCTCCGCCTCGATCAGCGCGACGACGAATTTTTCGTTCGGCTCCCCGGCGGGCGGAAAACGCCACTGTCCGTCGGCGGCAACCCGCACGCCGAGAAGCGAGCCGTTCCTGTCATACAATGCCGGCGAGTACGGAACCCGGAAAAACGGCTCCCGCGGCGGCAGCATGAGAAAAAGCAGCGGGACGGCGACGGCCGAACCGTACAGCAGGCGGCGGACGGATATTTTGCGGGGAACGGCACGCAGGGCCTTCGACATCCTTCCATTATAGCGGGGAGGGAAAGCGGCCGGCAAGCACGGAAAAATCTAAGAAAAAATTCCAATGCGGGGGGGCCGAGCCCCCGATCCAATCAGCCGAAAGCCGATTGGATTCGGAGATTTGCGGAGCAAATCTCCACCCTTCTGCTTACCATGCGGGGGCCAAGCCCCCGCATTTGCTTCCCCGATCAGGGCATCACCAGGGCCGGGGCAAGCTGGGGGGACCGGAGCTGCAGCGCCGACCGGGACCGCCATATACCGGCTTCCGGGCGGGTGCCGAGAAAGGTCCACAGTTCGCGGGCCCTTTCGACGTTCCCGTTGCCGAACAGCGCGTCCGCCAGAAAGAAAAGCGTTCGGTAATACTCGGTATCCTCGGCATATCGGGCAAGGGCGCGGTTGGACGCGATCCTGTCCGCAAAGCCTGCCATCGTGCTAAAACTAAAAGCAAAATCACCGTGGATGATTTCGCCGATGATCGCCGTACTTTGGATGAGAAAGGCAAACATCAGGTGTTCCTGGGCCCTTGCGTACCTCCCGGTCTCGGCATAGTACATGCCCAGCTTGAGATGGGCCTGCAGGGTTCCGGTGTTGCCGTAGCGGTACAGGGAAAGGAAGCGTTCGAGCCCGGCCGATTCCAGCGTCCGGAGCATCGCCTGGCGGACGAAGGTCCCGGCCTGCCAGCCCTCGTCCTTGCCCTCCCACAGGCTGCTGTCCTCCAATATCGAGACCAGTACCCGCTCCATCTCGACGAATTCCAGGTCCAACCTCCGCACTTCGGCTATCTGGTACAAAAGCTCGGTTGCGAGGGCTGGATTATCGAACAGGTGCCGGCGGGAAAGGGCCAGCTCGAATTGCTTCAGGGCAAGCCCATGCTCGCCGCCGGCAAAGAACACCTTGCCTATCCACATCTCCGCCTCGGGAAAGTACGCCAGGGTTCCGAGGGCTTCCAGGGCGGCGTTCACCGAATTGTTGAAGGTTTCCCTGGGAACGTAGAAATATAGCTCCCGGAAGATGTCCAGGGCGTCGGTGAAGTTGCGTTCGTTCAGGCGTTGTTCGACCAGGTCAAGGGAATCGCCGAGTCTCCGGAACTCGCCTGAGGAAAGTATCTCCACGAGACTCCGTTCCATCTGGGCGTATGAGGATGCCCGGCTACGTCGGGCGTCCTCGAAGGCCAGCAGGGCGTTACCGTAATCGCCCTGGGCGAACATCAGCCGGCCGCGTTCGAAGTCGTACCACCAGTCCCGCTGACCCGGGGTGGCGGCAAAGGCCGAACCCAATGCCGTCGTCGCAAGGAAAAGGAAAAACGCCTGCTTCAGGAGCCTCGTTCCCATACCGCCTCCATCAAACCTCGTTTGCCGGGCTTCCGGCCCGCCGGGCGGCGCCGGGGCTGAACCAGTAGCGGACGGCAAGCTCGCCGCCTATCGACCAGTAAAAGACATCGCCGGTGTCGGCCGGTCCCAGGTACGCGCCCAGGGTCGGCACGACGCCGAGGGTAAGGTCGAACTTCCGGGCAATCGGCCAGGAAATTCCGATCGGGATACGGGCACCGAAGGCGAAGCCGTTCCCGAGATCGCCCAAGAAGTGGATGTTGGCGAAACCGCCTATCCCCAGGTACCAATAGAGCTTGAGGTCGTAATAGCTGCCGTCCTCGTCCACGAGCCGCCTTTCGTCAAGGGTTTTCTTGACGGCGTAGTAATCGCCCGAAACGCTCATGCCGAAGGAATCCCCGAAGGGTTCGGCGAATATCCCCCAATAGATGGGAAGCTGTGGCAGCTTCAGGCTCAGGCCCGGGTTGAAATGCGCCCCGAAAGCTCCCCCGCCGAAATTGCCCACGATCCCGATACCCAGTTGGTCCGAACTTCCCTGCTCATGACCGGCCCCGTTCCCCGACTCCTGCGCCGAGGCAATTGCCCCGGCAAGCATCCCCAGCATCAAACCCAACGCAATTTTTTTCATAGTGTTCCTTCCATCCTACGGTTGTCCAATTTTCTATGCCCGTCCAATCGACCTTCGGCCGATCGGATTCGGAGTTTTGTTTCGCAAATCTCCCGTGTCCGTTATCCAAAGGACGACGGACCGTTTCCCATCTCCGCAAGCGCCTCGGCGAAGGCCGCGTCGGCGTCCTCCGGAAGCACGGTCCTGACGATCTCCCCGTGACGGAAGATCAGCACCCGGTCGCCGGTTCCGGCTATGCCGAGGTCGGCATGTCGGGCCTCGCCCGGGCCGTTCACCTCGCAGCCCATCACCGCGACGGTCAGTTCGCCCTTCATGGCGTACAGCCGGGGCAGCCAGCGTTCCATGAAGCCGTGGGTGTCGAAGCCGTACCTTCCGCAGCGGGGGCAGGAGATCACCTTCACCCCGCCCCGCTTCAGCCGTTCGGCCTTTCCGCCCGACATCAGGGCAAGCTCGGCGGCGGCGGCAAGTATCTCCCTCGCGGCGGCAACCTCGTTCTCCATGCCGTCCGACAGCGAAACCCGTATCGTGTCCCCCCTTCCCTCCGACAGGAGCAGGGAAAGTGCCGCCGAACTGCGGGCGATCCCGGCGACCAGGGGACCGGCCTCGGTCACGCCCAGGTGCAGGGGAACGTCGCTCCGTTCCGAAAAAATTCTGTTCGCCACTACAGTATCGGCAATTTCCGTGGCTTTCATAGAGACCAGTACGTCGGAAAAGCCGAAATCGTCGAAAAAGGCCAGTTCCCGGAAGGCCACCTCGACCATGGCCTCGCCCCGGCTCAGCGTTCCCTCCGCCACCTTCCGTTCGACGTCCTTGGGCAGGCTGCCAGAATTCACCCCGATGCGCAGGGGAACGCCCTTGTCCGCCGCCTTTTCCAGCACGGAGCGGACCTTGGCCCTGTCCCCGATGTTGCCGGGGTTTATCCGTATCTTTGCGACGGGAAAGTCCAGACAGCGCAGGGCTATCAGGTGGTTGAAGTGGATGTCGGCGACCAGGGGCATGGCGACCGTTTCCGCCAGCCGGCCGACGATTTCGGCGGTTTCGAGGTCCGGGACGGCAAACCGGAGCAGTCCGCAACCCAGATCCTCCAGGCCCCGGATTCGGGAGGCCGCCGCCCCCAGCTCGGTCGCAAGGAGCGGCTCCTTCCACATGCTCTGAACGGCAACCGGGGAGTCGCCCCCAAGGAAGACGGCCCGGACATGGCCGGAACCGCCTACCCGTACCGTCCTGGTTCTTCGGGGAACCGGCACCGGTTATCCGAACAGGGTCGGCGGGATGGTAACGTTGGGCATTACCGCATTGGCGGCAAGCATCGTGAAGACCATGGCAAAGAGCGCCACCGTCTCGGCGATACCCATGACGATCATGTACTGGGCGAAACCCTGGTTCTTCTCGGCCATGGCCTCGCAGGCGCAGGCGGCGATCTTGCCCTGGATCAGGGCGGTGAAGAACAGGGCAAGGCCTGCGGCCAGGCCGTAGAACATCAGCAGCCACAGCAGCCCGCTATTGTCCCCCACGCGGGTAACCGCATCCCTCAGGGGATTCATAAGGAGGTAACCGTAGAATACCTGGGTCAGCGGGTTGCCGGTAAAGGCAAGCATAGTCATCGGCGCGGGTTTGTTCGCCAAGTAGCACTTCTTCCACGCACCAACCGTCGCGGGCCCGACGATGCCGATCCCGAAGCCCGAACCCATCGCGGCAAGGCCGAAGACCAAACCGGCTCCTATCATTCCAACATCCATTTTCCGCTCCTTAATCTTTCTTTTTCAAAGGGAACCGTCCGCTCCCCT
>WQZW01000193.1 GCA_009780545.1 Treponema sp. | reverse complement strand
TTATTAATTATTCCCGAATTTTTCTTAAAAAAATATATGTTTGTAACATTCAAGCTATTGTTTTGATGACATATGTAACATCGTGATTAAATTGATGGTGTATATAATGCAAAACAATGTTTTATCATTACGATTGATGATACGGCTATTTTATTATATTCGGAGGCTACATATCCCGCCATTCATGGCGGAGTTGTTGTTTATTTACGAAACAGTTATTGATTGCTAACTACCAACGTAAAATTAGACGTGCCACATTCCTCATCATGCCCGCCATGCCGTAATCATCGACCCAAACTAATACGGCATCAGCGTTGTACATTACGACCGGCAAAAAATATTTTTTCAAAAAATAAAAAACAAATCGAACAAGATCAGGCAGAAAAAATGTTCGCAAATAAAAAAATTAAATGGAAAATGTATACAAGAGCAATTTTTTTGTTAATTATATTTAATGTTGTCGGCACGAAAAGACGATTCGTTTTTTCTGTATCGTTTGGCTACGGTGCCATGACGATTGGAGAACGGGGGCGTATGTCAGCATGCCGAAGGCGCAGGTTCCGAGACCGATCTGTCATGGTAGGTTGGATCACTCTCCGGACCCTTCTTCGGATAAACGTATTCGGTTTTGGGTTGGATTCTTGTTGAGGCAATATGCCATCTTGAATATCACCCGATCCAAGGGTATACTTCTTCCATGCTTGGCCCTGTGGTAAATGCGCTGGTAATCGTGGTCTGCTCGCTGATCGGATGTTTCCTGATACGGGGAATCCCCGGGCGGATCGAGGAACAGGTGCGGAAGGCAATCGGACTTGCCATCGTCTTTGTGGGGATTCGTGGAGCCTTCGAGAACCAAAACGCGCTGCTGCTGGTGGCCAGCGTCATCGCCGGGGCGATAATTGGCGAACTGGTCGATCTGGACGGCAGGATGCACCGGCTGGGGCTCTGGGTCGAGCGACGGTTCGTGCGGCCGGATCGGGCGGCTCCCTCAGGAACCGGCAGGGAACGGAGTTTTTCAAAAGGATTCGTCTCGGCGAGCATCCTCTTCTGCTCCGGCTCGATGGCCATCGTCGGCTCGCTGCGCAGCGGACTGCAGGGCAACCACGAACTGCTCTTTACCAAGTCCATCCTCGACGGCTTCATCTCGCTGATCTTCGGGGCCACGATGGGGATCGGTGCGGCATTTTCCGCCCTGCCGGTGTTGGTCTACCAGGGCGGCATCGCATTGGCGGCGATGGCCGTGGGCCGCTACCTTTCCGAGGACATGATCCGCGAAATGTCGGCGGTGGGCAGCCTGATCATCGCCGGCATCGGCTTCAACTTCCTGGACCTCAAGGAGATCAAGGTCGCCAACCTCATCCCCGCGATCTTCATCCCCCTGATCTGGCTTGCGGTGGCCGGCGGTTAAGGGAAATCAATTCGGATCACCATGGAGGGGGGCCTGTCCAATCTGCCGTAGGCAGATTGGACTCGGAGTTTTGCATAGCAAAACTCCACTCCGCCGGTGCAACCGGCGGCATTCCTGTCGATTAATGCTCATAGCCTTATCCCGCAAAACCACATTCCGCCGGAGACATCCCCATAAACCGATGCCCGGAGATCCGCAAAGCACACCTCCGGAGTCCCTCATTCCTCGGATGCCGGCCCTTCCTCGATCCATTGACCCAGCTTCCATATCCGGTGATTCCGCCTGCGGACCAGCACCTCCGGCTTCTTTCCGCAGAGCTCGTCGAGGTCCTTCACCAGGATTTCCTTGATTGCCGCCGCCATGCCGTCCGGGTCGAGGTGCGCCCCGCCCTCCGGTTCCGGGATGACGCCGGAGATCATCCTGAAGGCGGCAAGGTCGGCGGAGGTGATCTTCAGCATCCGGGCGGCCTCCTTCGCCTTGGTCGCATCCCGAAGGAGGATCGAGGCGCAGCCCTCCGGGCTGATCACCGAGCAGATGGCGTTCTCCAGCATGTGGATGCGGTCGCCGATGCAGACCGCCAGCGCGCCGCCGGAGCCGCCCTCGCCCACGATGACGCAGACGACGGGGGTCAAAAGTTGGGAAAAGTCCCGAAGGCTCAGGGCGATCGCCTGGGCCACGCCCCGTTCCTCCGAGCCGATGCCGGGATAGGCGCCGGAGGTGTCGATGAAGGTGACGATCGGCCGGCGGAACTTCTCGGCGGCCCGGGCCAGGCGCAGCGACTTGCGGTAGCCTTCCGGGTTGGCCATGCCGTGGTTCCGCCTGACGTTTTCCTTCAGGGTCCTGCCCTTCTGCTGGGCGATGACGGTTACCGGCCGGCCGGCAAGGAAGCCGATCCCGCCGACCACGGCCGGGTCGTCGGCATAGGCCCGGTCGCCGTGCAGCTCGATGAAGCCGTCGAAAATCCGCTCGATGTAGTCCAGCGGATAGGGCCGGTCCGGGTGCCGGGCCAGTTCCACCTGCCTCCAGACCTTCTCCAGGTCCGAGCCGTCCTTCAGCTTTTGCTCCAGCCGGGCCACCTCGTCGGCGGCGTCGATGCCGGAAGCCTCGATGAGCCTGCGCAGCTCCCGTATCTTGTCCTGAATGTCCGTCATGGCATGCTCCGATGGAGGTCGATGAGGGCGGCGATCGTCGCCCGCTGCTCGCCCCGGGGGACGATCCGGTCCACGAATCCCTTTTCCAACAGGAATTCCGCCCGCTGGAATCCCTCCGGCAGGCTCTGCCGCAGCGTTCCCTCGATGACCCGGGGACCGGCGAACCCGACCAGGGCCCCCGGTTCGGCCAGGGTGACGTCGCCGAGCATGGCGAAGGAGGCGGTAACCCCGCCGGTGGTGGGATCGCAGAGCATCACGAAGTAGGGAATGCCGGCCTTGTCCAGCCGGGCGGCGGCGCTGGCGGTCTTGGCCATCTGCATCAGGGAGAACATCCCCTCCTGCATCCGCGCGCCGCCGGAAGTGGCGAAAACCATCACCGGAATCTTTTCGGCAAGGCCCTTCAGCATGGCCCGGCTTATCTTCTCGCCCACGACCGATCCCATGGAGCCTCCCATGAAGGCGAAGGACATCAGGGCAAGGACCAAAGGCCGGCCCTCGACCGTGCAGGTTCCGGTGACGACGGCCTCGTTCAGGCCGGTTTTCGCCCGCGCCTCGGCAAGCTTTTCCTCGTAACCTTCGAACCGGATCGGGTTGCGGGAGGAAAGGCCGGCGGAAAACTCGGCGAAGCTGCCGGGATCGGCAAGGTAGGCGATCCGTTCGGCCGGTTCCATCCGGTAATGCCAGCCGCAGGCCGGACAGGTCTTCAGGGCGGCGGCGACGGCCCCCGCGTCGTGGGGAATCCCGCAGCCGGGACAACCGTTCTTTGTTTCGCTCATCGTTCGATTTCCTTTTCGTGTTCGCCGTACCAGGACGTGCCGAAATCCCCGCCGGCAAAACCGGGATGGGCAATGATCCGCCGCTGCCGTTCGATGTTCGTGGGCAGTCCCCCGATTATCAGTTCCCCCAACGCCCGTTTCATCCGGGCCAGGGCCCGGCTTCGGTCGCCGGCATGGACTATCAGCTTGGCCAGCATCGAATCGTAGAAGGGGGGAACCCGGTAGCCGGGGTACAGGAACGAGTCGAAGCGGACGCCCGGCCCGCCCGGAACCTCCAGCCTTTCGACCGTGCCGGCGCCCAGTGCGTTGATCCTGCACTCCATCGCCCAGCCGGAAAGCGCCGCCTCGCCCGCGGCCAGCTCCATGCGGCCTTCCCCGCAGGCCAGTATCTGCTGACGGATGATGTCGGTGCCGGAAACCATCTCGCTGACCGGATGCTCGACCTGGACCCGGGCGTTTACTTCCATAAAGAAGAATTCGCCGTTCTCCACCAGGAACTCTATCGTCCCGGCCCCCCGGTATCCCAGTTCGCGGAACATCGCCAGGGCGCCTTCGGACATCGCCCGGCGCATTTCCGGGCTCACCGCCGGCGAGGGGCTTTCCTCGATCAGCTTCTGGTGATGTTTCTGCACGGTGCAGTCCCGCTCGCCCAGGACGGCGACCGTTCCCCGCCCGTCGGCCAGGATCTGCAGCTCGACATGCCGGGGATTCTCCAGATACCGTTCGACGAACACCGTCCCGTCGGCAAAGTTCGCCTCGGCCTCCCGGCTGGCGATGGCG